>RPQK01000004.1 GCA_003819755.1 Acidobacteriota bacterium
ATACTTTCGTAGATTTTTCAACTCGAGCGTTATCGACAGCAAAGGAGAAACGCCCGAGGAGGGAACACGATGATCCATAGATGGAGAGATGTTCTTCGTGAAATCGGAGGAGCAAGGCTCCATAGACTAGCCATCGGGTTTCTGGGCGTTTGGATTCCGACTCGCCCGACGAGTGGCAGCGACCACATTTTGGTAATGAATCAGGGCGACTCGACAGCATGGCCGTCCCCAAATCATCTGGAGTAGGGAAATAGGGGGAGGGCTCTAAATGAAAAATCTCTCCGGCTTGGCTGCAAGATCTGCGGCAGGTCCTCAGTGACTGTCCGCCAGACGATGTCCAGGTTCACGTCGAAGTATCCATGGACCAAGCGATCACGCATTCCGGCGATCTTCGTCCACGGCACATTAGGGTTTCTGTCACGAAATTCAGGGGAAATTCCCTTGGCCGCCTCGCCGATGATCTCCAGCAGGTGGACCAGCGACAGGCAGAGCTTGCGATCGGTGTCCAAGTCGGCCCTTCGTTGGTCTCTTGCCATTTCGATTGCTTCGCGGACAGCATCTCGCATATGGGCGAGGCGGGTCTGATCATCCACGTACATACTGCACCTCTGCCTGAGCCAAAACTCTGTCCCGAAAATAGCGGCTCAGATCCTCGGGTGTCCGCAAGTCCACTCTGCGGCCGTCCAACAGAGTGGATAATTCCTCCTGCATTTCGAAGAGCCGGAAGAACCCCGGCACATGGCCAGCTTCGAATTGCACCAAGATGTCGACATCACTTTCCGGTGTGAAATCCTCGCGCAAGGCGGACCCGAAGACCGCCAGACGGTTGATGTGGTGCCGACGACAAAAATCGGCGATCTTCTCTTTGTCCATCGAAAGTTTCCGATTCATAACCTACCAGCTCTTGTTAGCGTCACTGTGAGCGGCGATCACTTGTCGGAATTAGAAAACGTCAAGGTGAAGCCAAGAGCCATCCGCCGAAAACCACTAGGTCAGTGACGACGTTCAACAAGAGGCGACCGAAGAATTCGGTAACCAGGTCACAAGCAGCTCGTATGTGCCATTTTGTCGTTCCGCTTATGATCCAACTAGTTAGGACGGCCGTTCCTCCCGCATTATCGCACTGTGTCAGTTTTTGTGCCAGTTCCGCCGTCTAACTTGGTTGGTATTGACTCACCTGGCCGTAATTCTTGGAATTCTTGGAATAGCTCGGGAACCAGTTTCGGACGGTCATTTCGGATGAAACCCGCATGGGACAAGGGCCGGGGCCTTTGGCCCCGGCCCTGAATGGGGTTCAGGGGGTCGTGAGTTCGAATCTCACCGTCCCGACCAATAGAATCAACGAGTTACAGCGACTAAGGCTTCAATGTCGAACCCCTGAGTAGTGTCTCGGGGGAGCAGATTCTGTCTCGCCGTTTCCCTTTATTCTCCAACAAGTTAGACGTCCGGTCGCTCCTGTTTTCCTCAGCTGTGTCAGTTTTTGCGTCACTCCTTTCAAGGTTCAAACACGCTCGGCGTTTCATGACCGTCCATCCAGGCAGGACGCAACCGGTTTGGCAATCATTCCCATTTCGCGGAATCGGAACAGTGATCAGGCTTCGGATGCGGTCCACCCACCGTTCCTGCTTCCGGTTTCGCAGCCAGGAAGGACGAGCCCTGGCGGCAGGCCGAATCCGTCGTGTCCGGTACGGCAGGAAGCTAAAGTGTTGACTTGCGGTTCGCGAAATGCGAACTTAGAGCGGTGAACGTGATCAGCGCGAAGGCGATCAAGCAGTATGCGGCTGATCACGCGGATGCGGCCGAAGAATTGATGCGGTGGAACAAGACAGCCCGGCACGCTTCCTGGTGCGATCTCAACGAGGTCCGGCACCACTTTCCAGATGCCGACCAGTACAAGTCGTTAGTGATTTTTAACATACGACACAACCACTACCGCCTGATCGTGAAGGTCGACTACAAGGCCAGGCTTCTGATGATCAAGGGCTTCCTACCGCATGCAGACTATGTGAGAGGAGACTGGAAAAAATGGGCGCGGTAGCGATCAACGAGAAAAAGTACGCGCGGGTACTGGCCAGGCTTTTGCCGCGGATCATCACGACCGAGGAAGAACACGAGCGAATGCTGTCAGAAGTAGAGAAGCTGATGGATAAGGGGAAGCGACGCACTCCCGAGCAGGATGCTGCGTTGGATTTGATGGTGCGTCTGATCCAGGACTACGATGAGAGGCACTATCCTTTGCCCGACCCGAGTCCGGCCGAGATGTTGATCTACTTGTTGGAGCAACGCGGGTTGAAACAGGCTGATCTTGAGCCGGTCTTTAAATCCAAAGGCTATGTTTCGGATGTGCTCAACGGCAAACGCGCCATCAGTAAGGCCCTTGCCAAACGACTGGCTGCGTTCTTCGGCGTCCCCGTCAGTCTATTCATCTGAAATGCAACCGTAGGGTTCTTTCCCCAGTCGGTCATCGGTGCGCGCCGAGCCTTCCGGCGCGGCTTAGATCTCTGGCAAACCGTGGAAAAGACACGGGTTTGGAAAACACGCCGCATGATCCTAACCGACAAGGAACACGATAGTGAGTCCGGGCTGGACTTCTGCAGGAACGCGACCGGCTCACTGTCATTCCCGGCCACCCGGAGCCGCGAACGATGCCCCATCACCCTCTCAGTTTGTCAGAGATTGAGCTGGGACTGCGGCTAAGAAACGCAGATCATTAGCACCGAACAGGGCGAAGGAGTGAATCGGTTCGTCGCTTGTCACTTTGATGTAGCCGGATTCAAGCAATACCCCTTTCAAGTCGGGGAAATACTCAGTCAGTAGCTGTGACCGACGCGAGCGGGCGGGGAGGGTCAAAGTACCGAGGGAAAACGGGGACAGTCTACTCAATTGCCTTTTGCGAGCCCTGGCCAAAAGGTAATGAGTAGACTGTCCCCGAATTTCCCACCTCTCAAGAACCCGTCGATCTTGGGCGTCAGCGCAGACAACGCCAGGCGCGATGCATCGGGAAAGCAAATCAGCCAATCGTATATCAAGCCGACTGATATCTTCCCTAACGCCACTACGACGAGCGGGTCTTCCTGCCGGGAGTGGGGAATCAGGGAGACTTGGGCCGCAACACGTTCTTCGCGCACGGGGCCAACAACACGGACATCCAGTTCTCGAAGCTCTTCCCCGGCTGGCGTGAAGGCCACCAACTGGCCGTTCGGGTGGAGTTCTTCAACGTATTCAACCGAACGCAATGGGGATATCCGAGCCAAAGTGCTGTGGGCGGCACCATCACGGAGGCGAACTTCCTGGCGAATCAGCGGCCAGCGGAACAGCTCCCGTTTCGGGCAGTTCGTCATCCGGTACACGTTCTAGCAACGGCCGGCGGTAATTAAACAGAGCCGGGAGCGGCCAGGCGCCCGTGAGGGCGCAAGCGACCGGTCATTCCGAGCCACACAGGGAATCGTGCTGGGCTCGGAATGACCGGTCGCCAGCGCCCTCACGGGCGCTGGTCGTTCCCGGCTCTGTTTTATTGAAGATCTCCCGCTCTCAAAAGATATACGTCAGGTAAATACTGGCCAGGCCCGCGGTGTAGGTGTTGTACTTCGCGTCAAGAAAAAGAAACCGCTCGGCCTGCTGGGGAATTCTGCCGACCATGTACGGGCGCAGCAAATCCCAATCGCAATCCTCCAGTGTGTAGGGTTCGAACGAAGCGCGGAAACCCCATTTCAGATTTTCTCCGGGGAAAAACTCGACTTCCAGCTCCGCATCGTGGAACCGTTCCTCAACATCGGGGAAATCGAACGCGAGAGCGTTAGTGGTCGTCGGAGTGTAGGGATTGTTCGCGTGGGTCTCGTTTTCCGTGAGCCCAAGCCCGTAGAAGAAGCTGAGGGCGACTTTCCGTTCCGGGAGCTCCACCCGGAAGCCGGCGCCCACGGTATCGTAATCGTTGTTCAGATTGCGGACCCAGGTGTCGGCGACTTTGAAGGCGGGACTTGCAGTCTTGGCGATTGAATTGAGCCTGCTCCGGCGATGCTCATGCGCGTAGTTGCCGTTGATCGAAAACGTCTCAGTGAACATGTACTGCAGCTCGACCCCGACCTCGGCGCCGATTTCGAGGGCCAGACCGTAGGGATCTCCGGCGTAATTGTCGTCAAAGTAGAAGCCGCTGAGGCCGATACTGGTCCGCTCGGTCGGCATGAAGGACATGTTTGTCTGGGCACGATTTCGGATGCGTTCATTCTGGTCGAAGGTTCGAAGGCCCGCAAACTCGAGCAGCCCCGGATCGTAACCGGTGTTCGTTCGATTCGCGTACTGATACTCCGTTCGACACTTCAACCAGTGCGCTCGCCGGGCGTCGAGAGCGATGGTGCCTCGATGCTCGTTGCTGCGCGATACATTGCGCAGGGTGCGGTTCCAGCCCTCAAACTCGTAGTCGAGCTCGATGCCGAATTCTTCCGCTATGTCGAACTGGGTCTCCAGAATCGCATTCTGGCGAGTGTAATCCTGGGGAAAACTTTCGATCGGTTCTTTGATGTTCGGATCAGTCGTGTCGATCGAGGTGCGCCAGAAGCTGTCCGCGTACCCGGCGAACCCGGGAAAGTGAATATCGGGGGACTGGTTGTCGTACCTGTACATCCGGTACTTCAAGTCGACGTCCAGCCGCTCGAACGGTTCGAGTGCCACCCGGACCTCGTGTTTCCAGTTCTGCACTTCGCCGTTCAGACTCAGGCGGGGAAGGGACTCTACAGACGTGATCGGCGCGTCGATGCTCGTCTGAGTGATGGCGGTGTTGAGCGTGTATGGAAGGAAGGACTCGTCCTGGGTCCACCGGGCGAAAGTAGAAGTGTAGGTGAGGACTGCGGCGTCCGACCACTTGTACTTCGCGATCCAGGTCAGTCCGTGACGCTGGTTATCGGGTTCGGTCGCTACCTGGCTGACAGCCGAGCGGCCTCGTTCGGTTCCGCCGGAGGGCGGCGTCGCCTGGGCGTTGGTAATTCGAAATGGGTTTTCCCACCGGATAGCGTCGAAGGCGTTGTGGAAAACCGAGGTGTCGTAGCTGGCACTGAAGTAGAACTTGCGCTTCTTGTACTCCAGGCCGAGGTCTCCCAGATAGGTCGCGCGGTCGATGTAGGCGGGCAACTCGACGCCCGAGACTTGGAACACATCCCCGCCCGGCCCGGCGAGCCTGACGTACGTGCCGGTTCCGACCGTTCGGCGCCCGTTTTGTCGATGATGGGCAAAATTGAAGTGAACGCCGACGTTTTTACTCGCGCTTACTGCCTGGTCAATGTTAAGGCTGTCACGCCGCGAGCGGATGTCGACGACATTGAGCTCGGGCAACATCGACTCAACCAGGAAGGCCGTTGCCGGGCTGTTCGTCTCCAGACCTTCGAACAGGACCTGCGTCGGGTTGACAACCGGCAGGAACGAGTCGCTATTCAGCTGAAACGGCGTTCGCGCGGCGCTGTACTGGAAAAAGGGAATTTCGTCCCATTGAACCCGGGCCGAGTAAGGCCCCGCATTGGTCCACGCGTAGATGTTCTGGTCCTGTTGCAGCAAGTCGTCCGCATCCAGGAAGAGGCGGAAATTGCGCGAAGGATTGTTGTATTGGGAGGTGACGTCCGATAGCAGAATACCCTTGGGCTCGTCCCGGAACCGGAAGAACTTCGCAGGCCGGTCTGCATTGACATCCCGATATTGACCTTCCGTCGTAAAAGAGAACCGGAAGAGGTTGTCTCCGCCCTGTGCCGCCGCGCACACAACCAGGCAGCCGGCCAGGACGGTCCCTGATAGGAGTTTCAGGCCGTTCATCGATCGTCCTCCTTAGCGCTGCAGGTTAATGCCTGACGGGTGATTGCTCCCATGCACCTGGGAATGGCAGTTCGCACACGCTTTGTTCATGACAAAGACTGAGTTAGGCGGGCCTGCGACTGTCTGATGCCTTCCCTGCATGTGACAGCTCTGGCACAGTGATTCCAGCCTCGTTCTGAGCAGCCGCACGTGTGTCGATCCGTGGGGCTGATGGCAGGTCAGACAATTTTCGCGGACCGGCGAGTGTTCCCAGAGGAACGGGCCGCGCAACTCGGTGTGGCATTCGTAGCATTTGTCGTTGATGGACTGTGCCGAGACGAGCCGCTCGGTTGGCGCTCCGTGAGGGTTGTGACAACTGCTGCACTCAATTTTTCCCTCCCTGATCGGGTGACGGGAGCGCTGGAAAAGGGCCAGGCGCAAATTGGCGTGGCACGGAGCGCAGGTCTCGAGCTCGTTGCGACCGCGAAGCAGCCGAACCTCGGTTGACTGGTGCACATTGTGACAAGAGAGGCAGCTGAGATCCTCCTTGTCGTGAACGCTTGCGTCCCAGAAAACGGTGTTTCTCTGGTTGTCGTGACACGACAGGCATACTTCGGATGCCTGTTTGACTGGCATCTCACGGAACGGGTGGGCTACGTCCGCCGGATCTCCCGTCTGAGCGTGCTTTTCGGCATCCCGATGACAGGAGAGGCAGGCGCGGGAATCCGGCTCGCTCTTCCATTTCGCTGCAATGCTTTGAGCATGCGGAGAAAGGCGCGCTTTCTGAAAAATGGGTTCGTGGCAAGTACTGCATTCTGCAGCACTTGAGGAACTGGGTGTCTCTTGCTGGGCCCGCAGCTGCCAAAGACAACTGAGGAGGACAGCACAGAGCGCAAGAAAAAACAAGGCTCTGCCCATAACACCTCGTGGCTCAGTGGGGTGAAGCCGTGTAGAGTTGCGGCTTTAGAGTCAATTATGTCAGGAAATCAGGAATTGGCAAGGGGTTGGAGTCGTTTTGAAGAGACCGCCCGAGGAGTCGTCCTTGGGAGCGCAGCTGAAAACACTGATTAAAGTCTCGTTCGAGAAACCGCTCGCCTTCCTTCTCTGTGTTGTCGGAAGATTCTGGTGTTACCATGTCTGAGCCCCGGTAATCCGCGCTTCGGCTGCTTCTAACCGATTGTTTGAATTAATCAAAAACACCACCTCAGCGTTCCGTCGACGTCAGTCCGATAAACCCTTTTCTTCGTATGTTCCCTGTACCGATCCAGTGCCGTGGGGTGCGGAACGCTATCGTAAACTCCTGACGCGGTGGAGATCACGGTGTACTGCGCGTTGCATTTCTTGATGAATTCGAGGTCCGCGCCGTGCAAACTGCCATGGTGACTAGCGTGGAGGATGTCACTGCAAAAGCCTGTGGTCGTGCTCGCGATTTGTCTCAGTAAAATGTCGGAAGCATCACCGGCAAACAAGCAGCTACGGTTGCCCATGTTAGCGAGAATAACCAAGGACGCATCGTGAAGTTCACGAGTTTCCGATTCGACCAGGCGCTGATGAGGCCCGATCACGTAGAATTCAATGCCGTTGGTTGACCAATAGGGCTCGTCGAAACTCGCCTGTCGAACGGTGGTACAAATGTTCGAACCTTGTCTCTCGAAGTACGCGCGGTGATCCTGGAACTCGTTCCACTCATCCAGTTCCACACTATTGTCATCGCGCCGACGTTGATAGGGGCTGTAGATCAGATTTTAGATTCGGTACCCGTTGTCACGTAGAAACTTCAGGCCTGAGAAGTGGTCTCGGTGCTGGTGCGTGATGAACACGCCCGGGAGCTGCCTTCACAATAGGTGACTGTCCCCTATCTCCCCACCGTCCCGACCAATAAAATCAACAAGTTACAGCGATCGATAGGGTCGAAGTTTGAGCACCTGACCCTCAGTCAGGCGGCCGTAATCCGATGGTGTCTACTACCCTCGTTTTTTCAATAGCTTACGACTCGGCTTCCGATCCGGCTTTCGCATTGTGTCAGTTTTTGTATCCGTTGTGTGGCCTTACCATCGTCCAGTTTGCCACCACTGGCTCTTCTCCAAGCACGCTAAAGACGTAGCCGGTGAGGAATGGGGGGGCACGGTCCCCGGGCGCTAGCGAACGGGGTCAGGGTTATCCGCGTCGTCTTCCTTTTCTTGGACCACCATGCAATTCGCGGTTACCGCCAACGGTATCATCTACGACATAAACACCGGCGCCTATAGAGCAGATTTCGGGGCCACCCACACTGGTTATTGAAGAGCCTGTCCCGGGATCATGGCCAAAGAGGACATGTTTCTCGGTCCGTAGATGCCGAAACAGGCGACCGGCTGCGAAGCGCTCACCCTCACGTAACCGCCCGCAATGTCCTTCCCGGCCAGCGTCGGGAAGTACTCGGCCAGCAGCTGGGACCTCCTGCCGCCTTTCGCGAGGACCACGGTTGTCGATGCCAGTTCCGCGCCGTCGGGCGAGAAAGCGCGCAAATCGACGTCGACTGCCGCCTGGTTGGGGTTCATGAGCGCTATCCCCGTGAAGAAGGCGTCGCTAGCCGCGAGATGACCCAGAAGAAAAGATGGGCTGGGGTCAATGACGAGAGGGAGCGCCGTCAGAAGCTGTTCGCGTTTTTCGTCTTGAAAAGTCGCGAGACCGATGATTCCCACGTTCTCATAGCTCTGGCCCTTTGAAACATAGACCCTCAAGGCGCCCGTCCGCGGCGGGCCTTGATATGCGGGAAACATCTGCCGATCATCCAGCGCGATCTTGGACCCGGGGGCCAGTGGAACTGCGGAGCCTCCTGATGCCACTGACTTTCCCTCTTCGTCGGAAAGCGTCCAGCCAACCCCCTCCTTCGTGTCGCCCACGTTGATGATTGTGACTACCGACCGCACCAAGGGGTCTGCGAGGACAAACTGAGGCAGATACAGCTCATCATAGAAACGCGAGGCCCGCGCCGTGCGTTCAGGATCCAATGCGGCCACCCCGGCGACTGTCTTTCCCTCGCGGCCGAAGAATTCAAAGGCCAGGAAAGCGCGGTCTGCGGACAGCATCACGTAGTCCGAGGCAGCGAATTCTGCGCCTGCGAATACCGCCTTTGCTTCCTGGACAACGACACCGCCGGCCGGGACGTGGATCCGCGGGGCCGTAGCTTTCACCTTTCCCTCGTCACCGATCAGCTGGAGACGGACATCAATCGCCGTTTGCCCGGGATTGGCGAGATGGAGGCGCGCGAAACCGTCCAGTCCGACCTCCGGGAGGAGCTGAAAACGGCTCGGGCTTCTCAGGACTTCCCATGTGTCGAGCATGGCGAGATCGGCGGTAAACCAGGAGAACATCCCGAGGCAGCTTAGCGTGGAGGCTTCGGCGCGCAACCAGCCGTCACCGAGACTTGGTGCGGCTGTCCCAAAAGCTTCGACGTCGATTCTCGCTTGCTGGCCGCCTGCGTCAAGCTCGATAGCGACCGGGTTCTGCCCGCCAGGAATCACCAGGTTCGTCCCGGCTGCCTCCAGCGCGGTCAACTTCGTGGTGATCTGAGCTGGACCGGGATTGGCAAAGGCCAGGCCGATCTGGCCCCCCGGCGAGGAGAGCCGCGGAACCCAAGCCACCGGATCACGGGTATAAGACAACAGGCCCGCCGAGGTGAGAGCATAAATGTGCCGCGAGTCGAACGGATCCAGTCGCACCGCGGTGATCGGTCCTTTGACGAAGCCGGCATTGAGAAGCGACCAGGAAGCGCCGCGATCCTCGCTCAGCAAAAGCCCGCTGTCGGTTCCGGCAATCACCCACGCCGGATTCCTGGAGTCCGTCGCGAGACAGCTGACGTTGTCCGACAAGCCCCGTAGCCGCGTCCAGGTAGCCCCGCCGTCCCGGCTCTCGTACGCGCCATATCCCTGTCTGGACCGTATGTACACGTGGTCTTTGTTTCCCGGCTCAAGGTGAACGTCGCTGTAGGCGACGGGCGGGTTGACGGCGTTGACCGGGGATTCCTGCCACGTAACGCCCTCGTCGGTGCTTTTGTGCAGCCAGCCCCAGTCGTCAACCGCGAAGACCGTCTTCCCATCTTCGCTGATAGCCAGGTTCCCCACCGTCGTCTCGAGAAACCGGTGGTACTTGACCGCAGTCCAGGAGAGCCCACTATCGGCTGACCTCCAAAGGGAACCTTCCGGATAAATGGCTCCGATCGTAAAGGCGAGGTTCGGACGTCCTGGAACCAGCCGGATCTGCTTGACACCCGGCGGAGAATTTAGACCTGTCTTCCAGGTGGTCCCATAGTCCGTGCTCTTAAAGAATTGTTGAGCTGCAGCCGCGTAAAGCGTGCCGGGCACGTTCGTATCCACGGCAAAGGCATCGACGGCCCAATCATTCCTTCGCCAGGTGGCACCCCGATCGTCGCTGATATTGACCCTTCGCTTGGGGCTGACGACGTCGGTTTCGGACATGACGTAAAGGCGCCCATTGCTCTGGTCAATCTCCATGTAGGATTGTTGAGTGCCCGCCATGAGTCCCGTAAGCGCGGTGCGCCAAGACTGACTGGGTCGCTGCATGGGGGTCGGACCGGAGGAAGTGTAGCGAGCGCAACTACTTATCGATCTGCAGCTGCTGGAAAAGGCTCTTAGAACGCAGAATGGCGGTCATTTCTGCGTTCTAAGAGGATGGCGTCCGTTGGCGTTTTCGCGGGCCTGAGCTTACAGAGCGAAAACGGGCCTGAAAATCGCTTCTAAGCCCCTTTCTTAGGCCTCTCAGTCTGTTAATCTGCTGACGCGGCGGTAGATCCTCAGGTCCGACCCCGAACCGGCCGACCCCGAACCGGCCGACTCTGACCCCGAACCGGCCGAGTCTGATTTTCTAGCTCGATATCCCCGTCGCGAGTGAGGGCAGTGGGGCGGGGATGCTGGTGCGCCTCAATGGCAGGGCCTCTGCCAGAGGAGTCGCGATTCCTTTGATGTGGAGAACAGACTGTTGGTGGCAGCAAAAGCTGATTGCCGATCTAACCAGTGCCCCGTGCCGTATGGCCCGTCCCGTATCTAAATTATTTACTCGGTTGCCCAAAATCCCATGGCATGAGGAGTACCTAGTGCCACATGGGGCGGCGGACGTAATCGGGCGTTCAAGTGCAGGATGAGGACGACCCGCAGAACCGGCAAGCTGGGTGAAAATGTTCCCGGCATGGGACTTTCGGCCACCAAAGTAAATAGTTTAGATACGGCACGGTTCATACTCCTTATACTCGTCCTGCAGTCAGCCCTAGCCGGCTGGGAGAGACCTGAGGTTAAAAGTGGTATTCTGTGAATCGGTCGTTGACTGCGTCAGAGAGCCATGAATGAACAGGTTAGCCAGGACAATAACGCATGCAACAAATTGACAGACGGACGTTTATAAAGAGATCTTCCGTTGTATCCGCTGGAGTAGTGACCGGGTTGGCGGTTACGGAGAACGCTCCTGCCGTGTCCAATCCCAGCGACAGGGTCAATATAGGTATTATCGGAATCCGCAATCGAGGCAAAGAGCACTATCGTGCGCTGTCAAAGATACCCAATGTCAGAATCGCGAAACTGTGTGACATTGATCAGCGCTTACTCCCGGAAGCAGTGAGCGACGTGGAGCGACTGACCGGCTACCGACCCGGAACGGAGACGGAGTACCGGAAGATCCTTGAAGACAAGGACATCGACGCAGTTACGATCGCCACACCGAATCATTGGCACGCCCTGCAAACAATCTGGGCCTGTCAGGCCGGCAAGGATGTCTATGTCGAGAAGCCCGTATCGCACACAATCCTCGAGGGAAGAAGGATGGTGGAGGCCGCCCGGAAGTACAGCCGCGTGGTTCAGACGGGAACCCAGGCGAGGAGCGCCTTCCCTATGAAGAAGGCTATCGAATTCATCAGGGAAAATGGGATCGGGGACGTATACATGGCCAAAGGGCTGTGCATCAAACCACGGGCCAGCATTGGCCATGTTCAGGACGGCGAAATTCCAGAGGGGGTCAATTGGGACGCGTTCCTCGGCCCTGCTCCGTACCGGCACTTTAACCTGAATCGATTTCATTACCGTTGGCACTGGTTCTGGGATACGGGCTGCGGCGACCTTGGGAACCAGGGAATACACCAGGCCGACATAGCGCGATGGGCGCTCGGCAAAACGGCCCATCCCGTGAAGATCCAAGGTTCTGGTCACAAGTTCATTCAGGATTCTGATCAGGAAACTCCGAATGTTCAGCATCTGACATTTGAATATGGAGACTCCTCGATCCTGGAATTTGAAGTGAGGGGTCTACCGAGCAACAAGGAGGGCGGGATCTCGGTTGGAAACCTGATTTTCGGTTCGAGGGGATGGATGAGTATCGAGAATGAGGATGCCGGAAGAAGCGAAGTCCGATATGGTGAACTGAACCTTCTGCCAATCGGTTATTCCTCGTACAAGGAACAGGCCGGTCCTGTTTTCTCAAATGAATCTCCCGAGACCGCCGACGCTGTCAAGGACCATTTTCTGAACTTCCTCGGCTGTGTCCGCTCGAGGAACTGGCACGATCTCCACGCAGACATCCTCGAGGGGCATGTCTCGACAACCCTCTGCCACCTCGGCAACATCGCGTGCAGACTGCGCAGAACCCTTGAATTCGATCCAGCCGGAGAGACATTCGTGAACGACAGGGAAGCGAACAGTTTCCTCACAAAGACCTATCGGGCCCCATACCTCCTGCCGGAGACGGTGTAGTTTGCCCGCTGAGAGATGCACCCGGGGGCGACTCCAACGCCGCCCCCGGCAACCGCTACAAGCGGGCCTCCCGAGGCATCCGGTCAGGATGTGAAGGCGTGCCAGAGGGGCCGATGCCGACTCGAGGAGCGGCCGATCCTCCCAGCACTGGGCCTGGATCCCCCGTGGGCTCCCTCGGTCCGCTTTTAGTACCGAATTATGATCACCGTCGCTTGATGGACTGAGAAGCCTGAAACCGCGCTGGAAGGTCTTCATTCAAGCGATGATAAAGCGTTGCGAACAGATCGGGGTTCTAAACGAAAGCGCCGATCCTCCAGCGCAGAGGGGGGAAAACGGGGCCCCGAATTTCAAAAGGAGATTCGAGCGCCCAGCTGGATCTCGCGCGCTGGCGTCGCAGCCTCGGTGATCGTCCCGAACTGCGGAGTGTTGACAAAGCGGTTCGGGGTCCCGAGATTCGTGTGGTTGAGCGCATTAAAGAACTCCGCCCGGAACTGGAATTTGAGAGACTCGCGCAATGCAAACTCGCGGTGCAAAGTAAAGTCGAGCGTCTGCAATCCAGGTCCCACTACCGAATTCCTTCCAACGTTCCCGAACGTGAAGGCGGCGGGCACGGTAAAGGCTGCCGGGTTGAACCAGCGATCCGCAGTGCGCGTCCCGGGTCCGAAAACCGGCTGGCCGGTATAGTTGGCACGGATCGGGTTCTCGCCGAGCAGTGTACCTGCGTTCGCCGTGTCGCCGAAGACCGAGATCGTCAACGGAAAACCGCTCTGCGCCTGGTATAGAGCCGAGAAGTGCCAGTCCTTTGTCACTGCACCCATCCAGCCTGAACCATTGAGCCCTGGAATGTCATAAACCGCGCTTAACGCGAAGCGGTGGCGAAGATCGCATGCCGGCCCCTTCTCGGCGGACAGATTGTTGTTGTCCTGCGCGATAGTGGATTCGAACATTGGTGAGCGGAAGTCGGGTGCGTCGCTGAGACTCTTGGACCAGGTGTAATTACCGAGCAGACTCAGCCCACGGGCATACCGGCGACGGACATTGACGTAGCCGGCGTCGTACCAGCTTCGCGCCGTGTTCTCCAACGCGTTGATCCCGCTTACAGGGAAAGTCGTGCTCGTCACCGCAATGTTCTCCGGCAATTCCGAGCCGGGGAGGAAGCCGAGTGTCTTGAATGGGCGGCGCGGACCAAGAGGGCCGGGTCCGGGGGCGGCGTTGTTGATCAGATGCGCCCTTTGCAGGTGGAGCCCTCGCGAGCCGAGATAACCGACCTCGAGAGTTGTCTCCATACCAAGGCTCTTCTGAACCGAGAAGCTCCATTGCTGGAGGTACTGGGAAGGCGCGTTCGGGTCGAAGGCGGCGAAGCTCACCACCGTCTGACCCAACACCGGCTCTCCGAAGTTGAGGTGCGAGGCCAAGACACCAGGCGCCGGGATGAAATTGTCACTTTGCTGCGTTTCGGGAAACACAAACGGGACATTGTGGCGCTGGTTGCACCAGGTGTTCATGTTGACCGGCGTGTAGAAGATTCCATAGGCCGCGCGAAGGACAAGGCCGTAACGATCCAGATTGTGAGAAACCCCCAGCCGTGGCGCAAAGTTCCGTTTGTTGGAGAACATCAACCCCGTCGGATATCCGAGCTGCCCGCCGATAAAGACGGACGGGACACCGTCCTGGAAGACCAGGTTCGTGTTGGCGTAGCGGATGTCGGTAAGGGGGCTCATGTACTCATAGCGCAGCCCCATCTGAATCGTCGTGTTTCGGGTGAACTGGAAGCTGTCCTGAACGAAGCCGTCGGCGTACCATTGGCGAAGCTGCATCTGGGGAATGCCGGCCTGGCGCTGTTTAACCGCGGGGAGTCCAAGCAGGAAGCCGGCGAGTGCTGAACCCGTCCCGTCGTTGGTGGCTGTTCGAGTCGTGAAGCCGCTTGTGAATTGGTAGTAACCCCGGTTTTGAAAAAAGCCCCACATCGGCCAAATGTAGTGTCGGTAACTGCCTCCAAACTTCAGGCTGTGCCGGCCCGTATGCCAACTCAAGAGGTCGCGCACCTCGAAAATCGTATCCCAGGCGTGCATCGGCGTAGCGGCGAAGCTGTCACCCATGCCCGAGTAACCCTGCACGTTGAACCACGGCGCTCCGAAAGCTCCTTTTCCACCGAAGCCGACGCCCTGAATTCCCAGCTCCGAAACGATATCGTTGCTTTCACTGTTCTCCGACGCACGGTGCATCGAGAGCCGGGAGACGGTAAGGGCGGCCATATTGACCAGGGTCGGGCTGATGACCCTGTTCCAGGCTGCGCTGCCATGTTGGGAGAAGTTGTCGTGAAGCGCCCCGAATCCCGGGAGGTTCTGCGGCATGAAGCCGCTCTCCCCGCTTGCCGAGTAGCGCGCCGTCAGGCTGTCTCCACGAGCAAAGTTGTGATCGATACGCACCGTTCCCTGATTCGTAACGTGGCGCTCGTTGCGCAGATCCCGGTAATTGTTGCAGTCCACACCCGCGCCCACAACAGTTGGGGCGCCATTCATAGTCATGCCGCAACCCATCATTCCCATTTCAAGGTTGGGCCGGGGCGCGTACTTTTGGAGAAACGACTGCACCGCGGGATCGATCAGGTTCGACGGAATGACATTGTCAGGAAAAGGATCGCGGATAATCTGCGGATTGCTCGCACTCACTGGCTTCGCCGGGTCAAAATCGGGATTAGGGTGAGAGCTGAACGGATTGAAAATCGTGGTCCCGCCCATGCTGAAGTCCCCCTGCACCTCCGCCTCCGTGGGCACGGTGTGGATCATGGTGATAGCTTTCGTGTGCCGCAGGCCTTCGTAGTTCGCGAAGAAGAAAGTCTGGTTGCGGACAATCGGCCCACCGAACGAGCCGCCAAAATTGTTCCTCACCAGGAAATTCGATGAATCCATGGTCTGATTGAACGCATGGGCATCGAGGGCGCCATTGCGGTGGAATTCATAGAGGGTCCCATGAAACGCGTTGGTTCCGCTCAGTGTCACGATGTTGATTTGCCCACCGCCGGCCCCTCCCATTTCAGCTGAATAGCTGCCGGTCTGGACTTGGAATTCCTGAACGGCGTCGGGAGACGGACTCAGGTTTTGAGTGTTGAAGGTGGGGTCGGTGTTGGTTGTGCCGTCGAGAAGGTAATAATTGGCGTTCGGACGGCTACCCCCGATACTGACTGCGGAGCGCTGCCCCGGCCGCCAGTAAAGGGGATTCATATCCCCTGTCTGCGCGCCATGGCTTCCATGGGCGCCCGGAACTGTTAACACCAGGTCGATCAGCATTCGCCCGTTCAGGGGAAGCGCCCGAATAGACGCGGGCTCGATGACTTCGCCGACCGTGGTGTCTGTCTTTCGCAAGACCTCAGGACCGGAGGCTACTTCTACAGTGCTGACAACCGCACTCAGTTTCAGCTTGATGTCAAGCGCCAACTGCTGACCCACTTCAAGACGAAGCGTCCGGACATGGGGCGCGAAAGACGTTTCCTCCACTTTCAGCTCATAATCGCCGGGCAGGAGACCGGTGATTTGGGAAATACCCTTTTCATCGGTGACGCTGCGGCGAATGATATTCGTACTCAGGGCGGTCAACTGGGTAGCAGCGCCCATGATAGGCTCATCGTGGGGATCAGTGACTGTCACGGTGAGAACGGCATAGTTGCTTTGTGAGAAGACAGACAGACTCGCGAACGCTATTGAAACGAAGAGACAAATCAGGCGTGCAAAAACCTTCATGCCGGGCCTCCCAAGCGAATTGACGGTGTTATGGGTCTCAAACGGGTTCAAACGTCGACTGAAGATTCAGAATGAGGGCGCCTGCAAGCACGATGGTGTCTCAATCATCGATCATCAGTCGCCGGCCTGGGATGCCGTATGATCCCCATGTAAGCATTTATCGTGCCGAAACAGGGCGAGCCACCGAAATGCCTTTAACCTAAGTCTGGTAAGCGAGTTGCTGACGAGTCCGGGCCGGCCGCCAAATGGTCGACCCATAATCGTTATGAGGAATGGAGGCGCGCCTGGGTCATATCTCTTATGAAGGCTCCTTGACGTGCGCATGGAGCGCCGAGCCGGGCGCCGCCAGCCACCACACCGCCGCAATCAAGCTCAGCCACGCCCAGGCACACGACACGCTTGGATCCGCTGGCCGCGCTTCGTGACGAGTAGGATCTGGAAAAGAGAGAAGCTCGGTCTCAATCGAGCTTGTGGAGTTCGGCAAAAAGCGGATAGTCGGCATCGGATCGGCATCGGGGTCGGACCGGGTCATCGGGGTCGGAATGGGTCGGACCTGGTCCGACCCTGAACACCCAGAACACCCACCCGCAGAAAACGAGCGAATTGCTCTCCTCCAGGGAACCCTGGATCTGTTGATCCTACGAACGCTGCTCTTTGGCAAGGAGCATGGACAGGGAATAGCGCGAGCCATTCAGGCCCTTAGCGGGAACGAGCTTCTGGTCGATCACGGGTCACTGTACCCGGCGGCTGGAGGCCAAGGGCCTCGTGGCAGCCGAGTGGGGCACGAGCGGCAACAACCGCAAGGCGAGGTTCTACACGCTCACTCCAGCCGGAAAGAAGCAGCTAACATCTGAGACGCGGCAATGGGAACGAATTGTCGCTGCCGTGGCGAGAGTCCTGGCTGCCGAGAATCCCTCAGGCTAAAGGAGGCTCAGGACGGCAAGCAGGAGCAAGTGATGGGGCAGGTCGCTTCCGGCAACTACTTCGAGGTCCTCGGTTTGAAACCGCGTCTGGGACGGTTGATGCAGGCCGAAGATGAGAAGCTGACCCCGCGTGCCTTCGGCTCCAAGGGGTCTTATCCCATCGCCATCTTTCATGACTCGCCCGGGTTACAATAACTACAAGTAACGAATAGGGAACTAGCCCTTACGGTTTCTGGTCTCGGAACCGAATTCCACGGAATCGAGGACCTCGATGAGAACACATAAAAGACACTGGGGGACGTCTGGAGTGACGCTGGTCGTCCTGCTGCTCGCCATGGCGCTCGGCTCGTTAAGGGCCCGGCCGCAGGACCACGGCGGCCATCCCTTGGGCACGGTTGATTTCCCGGTCTCCTGTTCACCGGGTGTGCAGGCGGACTTCAACCGAGCCGTGGCTCTCCTGCACCATATGACGTATCCTCAGGCGCGGCAGGCGTTCGAACAGGTGGCGAAGACCGATTCGCGTTGCGCCATGGCCCATTGGGGAGTGGCGATGACACTGTTCCAGCCCTTATGGCCTACACGGCCCGGGCCCGAGGAACTTCGGCGGGGGTGGGAGGAAGTGACCCGGGCCAAGGCGCTCGAACCGTCTACTGAGCGTGAGCGACTCTTCATTGCAGCGGCCGAAGCCTTCTTCCGGGAACCGGAATCGCGCGACTACTGGCAGCGAATAGGCCGCTGGGAAAAAGCGATGGAGAAGCTCTATGGGGCATTCCCGGACGATACAGAAGTGGCCGCCTTCTACTCCCTGGCACATCTGGCCGTGACCCCGCCCGACCGGATCTCGCTCGCCCATTCCGAACGTGCAGCCGGTGTTCTTCTCAAGGTGTACCAGCGGAATCCGGACCATCCGGGTGCGATGCATTACCTGGTTCACGCTAACGATGCACCAGGGAGGGAGCGGGAGTCTCTGGATATCGTCCGCAAATATGAGACTGTCGCACCGCGCAATCCCCACGCGCTCCACATGCCCACGCACATCTACACGCGACTGGGGGACTGGGATGGCGTGATTCGTGGGAACTTGCGGGCTGCCGAAGCGGCGCTGGAGCATCCAGCTGGAGACCGGGGTCAGTTCGTCTGGGATGAGTTTCCTCACGCGATCGAGTATCTCGTCTACGCGTATCTGCAGAAGGGCGCGGATCAGGAGGCAGCGGCGCAGCTTAAGCGGCTTCTCGGGACTTCGCGACTGGAGCCGACGTTCAAGACGGCGTTTCACCTGGCCTCGACACAGGCGCGCTACGCGCTCGAACGACACGCCTGGAGCGAGGCTGTTGCATTCGTTCCTCGTGAACCGCGCGCTCTTGACTGGGAGCGCTTCCCGTGGCCGGAGGGCGTGACGTGGTTTGCGCGGGGACTCGGAGCCGCCCGCCAAGGTGGAGTCGCAGACGCAACCGAGGCCGTGACGCGCCTGAAGCACCTTGAGGAGGTTGCGATCCAGGCGGGTGAGCAGCTCTTTGCGCGAAATTTACGGGTGCTTCACCTCGCGGTAGGCGCCTGGCTCGCGCACTTCGAGCGGCATCGGGAAGCGAGCGTTAAGCTCATGAAAGAGGCGGCGGAGCTTGAGGCATCGACCCCGAAACATGCCGTCACCCCGGGTCCGACTCTGCCGGCCTTCGAACTCCTGGGAGATCTTCTTATGGAGCATGCCCAGCCTCGGGAAGCGCTGAATGCCTACAAACGTTCTTTGGGGTTCTACCCGGGACGTTTCAACAGCCTCCTGGGGGCAGCAAAAGCAGCCCGCTCGGCGGGCGATCACGCCGCCGCGCGGGGCTTCTATCAGCAGCTGCTCGAAATCGGAGGCTCGGGCACGAGAAAGTCGATTCTGAGTGAGGCAAGGACGTTCTTAGCAGTACCGTGAGCGGAGCGTCTTCATCCACATTTTGGAACCAGGAAGCGCGGTGGCTGACTCCCAGCCGACACAGCCGCAAGCGAAGCGCTTTTCGCGGAGCGACCCGGCCGTTGCGGTTAGGGCGAAGTCAGCGAGGCGAATCCGTGCTGACAGGACGGCCGGGTCGCTCCGCGAAAAGCGCTTCGCTTGCGGCTGTGTGGCATTAGTGTAGCCACCGCTCTTCCTGGTTCTGAAAGCGCGACTAACCCCGGACGTCAACATTTCAATCATCATTTCAGCCGAAACGCGATTCCCTGGTAGGCCTCGACCCGGGGGAGGGAAATCTCCACGCCGTCGGGGAGATTCCGGGCACGAAAACTGCCGGGCACCAGGAGGCGGAGGCGGTCGAGTTTCTTCGCCTTTGGAACATGAAGCCGGACCTGCACATTTTCCACGGGCGCAATATAGTACTCATCGACTCGGGGCATCTCGAATTTGCTTCCCGTCCAGTTCGTCAGATGCAGTACGTGTTCTTCGGCTTTGACTGTCAGGTTTGCAATCAGCGTCTCAGGTCCTCTCACTTCGTAAGGCGATGGCTCGGCGGCGACCTTACGAATCAGCGTTTCAAGGAATTCGCCCACGATCCGGGCGTTTGACTGACCGTATAGACTCTCGAGCGACGACGCCAGAAAAGCGACCCGGCCCTTCCCGTAGTTTGAGGTAACGACTGCCGGCAGCAGGGCGGCGCCGTCGCCCCGCACTATGTCCGCCTCAGTCACCCCGCCCTCCAGGACTTCCACGGGTTGATAGAACCAGGCCGGTACCAGCCGCTCCTTCCAAAGCCTCCCCTTGCGACCGAGCACGTACAAGTCGTGCGGCCCGCCCAGTTTTGAACTGTAGTATTCCACGTCGCGTGCCAGCTCCCCGGCTGGTTGAATGGGCTTAACCCTGAGCAGTTCTTCCAAGGCGAAGCGAGCTTGCTTCTGCCCTTCGCCGTTGTAGAGCGACGTGGTGTAGGTGGCGATGAGGCCGCCCCCGTTCTTCACGAAATCTCTAACATTACGGACCCGTTGCTCCGACAGATGGGGGATGTCAGCCAGGAAAAGAAGCTTGTATTGCGAGAGTTTGGTTGGGTCATCCAACACCCTGTCGAGCAAGGAGGTGACCTGGATATGCCGGTACAGGCAGGCGGCGAAAGCACCGGCCGTCGCCGTTCGAACATCGCTTTGCCAGAACCAGTTCTTCTGCGCGTGATCGGGCGGATCCTCAAAAGCGTAAACGACAGCCACGTGCGGATAGTTGGAAAATCCACGGAATAAGGCTTCGTTCTTTTCGAGCAACTCAAACGGCCGGGCGACTATGTCCGCATTTTCTTTGTCCCTGATAAAACCGGTCGGTTGGGCCACGATAAGACCGCCGCCGAACATGGCTGTCGTGAATATCTCCTGCTGATAGTCGAGCCCGTTGTGCACCACACGCGGCCAGTTGTCATATCCGCCGATATAGGGCCAGACATGAAAACCGGCGGCGCGGGCCAGGCTCACTCCCTCGGCGCGCTTGAGCATCGACTCCCCGCGCTCGTAAAGAAAGGCATCGTGGTTCTCCAGCACGCGCGGGTCTTCTCCGGAGATGCTTTGCGGGTTGTTGATGTTGTAAATCAACGGTATGTCTTTGTACTTCTTCACGATCCGGCGGACTTCGCGCAGTACCGAGACCAGCTGATCCTGATACCATTCGTGGTACCTCCGGATGGTTGTTCGTTCCTCCTGGGAGTAATCCTCGTCTTTTTCACGGTAAGGAATCTCGAGGCCGGTGGCGGTGCGGAAGCCGGACCGGCAGCCGTCACAGTAACAGAGCTTCATCCCTTGCCAGAAATACGCGCGGCTCCACCTGTCGAAGTAGATCCCGTGGATCTCATAGTCACGAACAACGTGTTCAACCAGATCAAGGTAGGCACGGCGGTACGGCGTGTTCCAGCAGACTGTTCCATGCTCTTCTCCGGCAAACATCCTGAGTTTCAGGGGGCCGCCCCCCGGTTTCGAAATGTGAGCGTACTGGGGATAGTCGCGCGTAACCATCGACCACGCCAGTTTGTGCCCGGTCGAAATATAGGGAACGACCTTTATGCCACGCGGCTTACAGGCGGCAATCGTCTCGGCGAGGAGGTCGCGGCTTCCCTGGTCCGGGTGAGTGGTGAAGCGTGCCCCCTGGATCGTACAGTACTTCCCCATCGTCGCGAAACGCACCACGTTCGCATGCATATCCTGCATGGTCCGGGCGAGCGCTTCGGCGTCATACTCCAACTCAGGCGCGAGCGGATAGGCGTATGCGTCGATGAGGAAAACCCGGGAAGTCTGCGTCCAATCGAGGTCTGCGGCCTCAGCGCCGGCAAGGGCGAAAACGGCGATCAGAATCAAGGTCAGAGCGGTTCGAGGCATAGGATTACTCCGGAGGCGATGTTACCGCAAATTTTATGGTGCCCGCTGAGATGAGGGCCAAGGGGCTTTCATTGTGGCCGGACTCTCCAGAGTCCGGCGCCGGGCTCGCAAGAGCCCGGCCACAAAGCGGCCGGGCGCCGGACTCTGGAGAGTCCGGCCACAATAACCTCTGCTCCGATTGCGCGACTTGCCAAAAATTTCGCTTTTACATCGGATCGCCGCTCTGGCATGATTCCAGACTTTGGAGTGGTACCAGTGAAAGCCAGATTGCTTTTTGCCTGCCTCGTTGTCATCCAAACCCTCCTCTCCGCCAGCTTGGTCTTATCGGCCGCAAGCTGGGAGAACGTCGGTCCCGCCGGGGGGACGGTGGAGGCTATCGCCTTTGTTCCGTCAAATCCGAACGTCATGTATGCAGTCGGAAGCGCGGAGTGGAACAAGCAGGGCAGCTCGGTGCTGGTCCGTCACCGATCGACTGACGGAGGAAACACCTGGGAACAAATGCTCATCCCCGGGCTGGAAAGATACAGTCTGTCCGATGTCGCCGTCGATTTTTCAAATCCGCCATCAGTCTACGTTGCGAGCGAAGCGGGGGTCTTCAAAAGCACTGACGGCGGAACCAGCTGGAGACAGGTCTCGCCCCTCGGATCCGGTTTCCAGGTGGTCGCTCCGCACCCGACTCTCCCAAACGTAGTTTACATAGCCGGCGGGTCAAGGATACTCCGGAGCAGCAATGGGGGAGAAACCTGGACGCCGATTCCTATCGGTCAGACGGACACGCCGTTGGTATTCGGAATACGCGATCTTGTATTTGATCCTGCCGATCCCTCGTGTATGTACATCTTCGGCTTCGGCACGGGGTTCCTGAAAACCGTGGACGGGGGGCAGAACTGGGTGTCGATGGGCAAAATCGGGTCTATTGACTACCTGGCGATCGACCCGCGCAATTCGGCCGTTCTGTATGCCGGGACTTGGTTGGGTCCCTACAAGACGACGGACCAGGGAGTGAGTTGGAAGCCTGTCGACTTGCTTGAGATAAACATCAACGGCCCGCTGGTGGTTGATCCTGAGGAATCCGGCCGGATTTACGCGGGAACAGTCGATCACTTCATCTATGTGAGCGAAAACGGCGGCGAGTCGTGGAAGAAGGCCACCGGTCCGGTGCCGGTCGACGCCACCTCAATCCGAACGCTCGTGGCAGTACCGGGGACCACAACCCTCTGGGCAGGCTGCGCCGAGATCGGGCTGCTCAAGAGCACCGATCGAGGCGAGAGCTGGCATGATGCCGACGAGGGGTTCCCTGGGCGGGCATTGGTCTACTCACTCGCCGTCAATCCTTACGATTCCCGTGTGATGTACGCGGGAACTTCCCGAGGAGTGCATAAAAGCACCGACGGAGGGAGCCACTGGGTCAACGCAAATCGGGGTACCACCTGGTCCACGCACGCACACGCAAAGGCGATCAGAGTCAATCCACTTAACCCGGACACACTCTATGCAGCGGGGACCGGCCCTCTGGTGACCAGCCTGGACGCGGGAGCGAATTGGAAGTGCGAGGCTAACCTGTGGGAAGGGGGCGGGGAGAGCACCTACGAAGCCCTTGCGGTCGATCCCGTTCGCCCGAATATTCTCTATGCCAGTAGAAGCCAGGGTCTGGGGAAAAGCACGGACGGAGGGTTGACTTGGACGGTACTTGTCTGGACCTCAGGGGGTCTCTATATCGAGATCGACCCGTTCGACCCGAATACCATGTACGCCAACAAATCGAAGAGTACGGACGGAGGGGTCACCTGGACGTCGCTGAACGTCGAGAAAGACCCGCATCAGTATTTCACGAACTTTGCTGCGAGTCGGGCCGAGAGGGGGGTCCTCTATATCGGCGCCCCCGACTACGACTACTACGGCACTAAGTACTGGGGTGCAATTTGGAAAAGCACTGACGGCGGGCAGAGTTGGACCAAAATCAACCTGATGTATACGAACGTGCTGTCTCTTGCCGTCGATCCGGTGCGCCCGGGGGTCGTGTACTACGGGAATCAGTTCGGTGTGATGCGGAGCACCGACGGAGGCGCCAGTTGGTCGAAAATCGCCACGGATTATCTGCCGGGCGATCAAATCATCAGCCTGCTCGTCGATCCTAACAACCCGGACTGTCTGCTCGCCGGAACCGAGTTAACCGGCATTCACCGCATCTTCCTGACTCATTCGGCGCCGTCAGAAATCTTCTTGACCAGCCCGGCCGGCTTCGAGCGGATAGCAGCCGGAAGCCAGTTTACTATTCGCTGGTTTTCCAAGAACGGGCCCGGAAACGTCAAGATCGAGTTTTCCGCGGACGGGGGGAGGAACTACTCCCTGGTATCGGCATCGACGGAAAATGACGGCGAGTACGTATGGCAGGCGCCGTCCAGCGCTGCTTCCGAGGGCCAGATCCGCGTCTCCGGAGTCGACGGGTCGCTTTCAACCACGAATGCGAAACCCTTCTCCGTTGTTCCCTGCGAGTATGCCGTAAACAGGCGTCGCTGGCCTTTCAGAGAAAACGGGGAGGAATCCTCCGTGATGGTGACTTCGCTGTCACTGGGCGGAAATTGCGGCTGGACCGCAGTCAGCGAAGCGGACTGGATCACCATCATTTCTGGAGCCCACGGGACGTCGGACGGGATCGTCCGTTACAAGGTCAAGCCATATACCGGTGCGGCCCCCCGGTTCGGGACGTTACTGGTTGCTGGAAAGAGGATCACCATAGAGCAGGTGGCCCGCCCCTGTAGCCAGTCGGACTATCGGGTATGGCCTTCTGAAATGCGTCTTCCGGCCGAAGGGGGCCTCTACCAGCTGGTCTCCACGATCGCGCAGGGCGATTGTCAGTGGAACGCCGGGAGCACCTCTGACTGGATCACGGTCACGGGAACGGAGGAGCAGGATAGAACCGCCTTAGTCTCGATCAACGTTTCGGCAAACGAGGGCGGGCCGCGAGATGGAAATTTGTTCGTCGGATACCTGACAGTCCGCATCCACCAGGCCAGCAAGGATGAGGCGGCAAGTCTCAGCAATCGTTATCTGATGCCTTACCTCAAAACCGGATATGACCCGGTTTCCAAGGAAACGTCGACCACGGGAATCGCTTTTTCAAACTCGGGAGAGCTTGCGGCCGATGGTCTGGCGACGGCCTATGCTCCCGACGGGAAGATCCTTGCCGTTCCCCATAATCCGAACGCGGTTGCTGTCGCGCCCAAAACCCCGCTGGCACAGGAAGTCCAGGCCCTGTTCCTCGAATACTCTAACAAGCTCCACGAGGGCTGGCTGGAGCTGCGCGTCAACCGACGTCTGGGCGTCTTCTTCATGGTTGGGACCCCTGAGCAGATGGACGGATCTATCGCGTTCACCCGGCAGTCGCGTGATCTCTATTTCACCCGGGTGTTGGAGGGGCCGTCGGCCTTTCGCGGTCAACCGGGAACGACTGAGCTCAACGTAAGCAACCCAAATTCAGTGCCGATCACGGTTCGGATGACACTGTTCGGTTGCCCGGGAGCCGCATCGTGCGGGGAGATCACCCGGACCATTCCCGCGCACGGCATGTGCAGGGGGTCAGCGGCGGAATTGTTCGGGCGGCCGGAAGTCACGAACGGTTACGTCAAGGTGGAAGTGACGGACGGTCCGGGTGCGATCGGGTTTGCCTTGCTGCGCCTTCCCGGCCAGAAGGCATTGGTCGGCTTGAATGCTGTCGTCCCTGACACTTCCGACGTTCTCTATTCGGCTCAACTCGCCACCGTCCCCGGGATCTTTACCGACGTCAAGCTCCTCAATACTGCAGTCGTCGATCGTAAGCTGACCCTGGAGGCGGTCGACGAGCAGGGCCGACTCGTCACTGATCCGTTTACCTTGACCCTTTCCCCGGGGCAACCGTTCGAGCGCGATGCCGCCGAGCTTTTTCCAGCGTTATCGGGGTTTGTCGGAACCCTGAGGGTCCGCGCCGACGGGCCGGGCGTTGTCGGCGAGGTGATTTTTGGTGACCCCGGACTGAAGTTCGCCTCCGGACTCTTGATGCAGACTTCAGGGTTCACGGAGGGACTGTTCGGGCATGTCGCCCAGGGGGAGCTGAACGGCGAGAACCTCTTCACGGGCCTGGCCCTCTATAACCCCGGCGCGGGGACAGCCAGGATCAACATCCAGGTCTACCGGGGATTCGATTGGAAAGCCGGCGAGCGGGACCTGGAGCTGGGGCCAGGCTGCCGGACCGCCCAACTGATCAACGAGCTGATCCCGTCGATTCGCCAGCAGATGGGAGGTTACATTAGGTTGCGGTCTGATGTCCCGATCATCGCGCAGGAGCTCTTCAGCAACGGTCGCTTTCTCTCCGCCGTCCCTCCCACCCAGCAGCAGCCGGAGGAGGCACCCTGAGCTTGGGAGCGAGCCAGGCATATTAAATTCCTCTGCTAAAAAATTAGCAAAAATCCTTTGGGCTACATGCCCGGCGGGCGTAAGATGACCCTATGCGGATCGGTTGGACATACTTCCGAAGAGCAGTTTTCGCACTGGAAATTCGGGTCCAGTCTACTCAATTACCTTTTGGCCAGGGGTCGCAAAAGGTAATTGAATAGACTGTCCCCGTTTTCCCCTCATAGCCATGCACTTCCTTGGCCCGATTGGCGGACTTTTGGGTCCAGCCCATGCTCCCGAGGGGATATATGTCCGGAGTCGCGGATATTATTCCGAACGTTCGACTGAAAAGCAGCGACGAAGGCGGCCCGGACGGCGATATCCGGAAAATCGCGCGGTTTCCGCGACTCTTGACACTCGCAGCTCCTTTCTCGCGAAAGTGTGCAAAAGTGTGCCAGTTGCAGGTGTCTCATTTAAAGGGTTCACCCCATCCGACTGTGTCAGTTTTTGTGCCATCACCCCCGTAGATCACGGAGTTCTTGTTCTGGAGCAGCATTGCACTATTCATAGTCATTAAGGTTTCAGGTCGAGCGCCGCTTTTTCACTGCCGTCCATGTAGAGCGGCACCGAAGTATGCTCATGCGTAATGACCCATTTGCCGGCACTGCGGCTGTAGCAAACGGTGGCCCGCACCCAGACGTCCGTTTCTTCGCCATTGGTCCTTGATCCGGTGATTCGGTTGAGGCTGCGAGAAAAGGCAACCGCCTCGTCAGCCGTGATGTCGAGCCCGCGGATCTCGAAGCCAACAGGGCCGCGGAAAGTGGAAAACCACGTCTGCAGGCTCTTTCTAAGCGAATCCGCACCTTGATATTGCAGGGGCGGCGCGAGGTCGAACGATACGATATTCGCCGAGTAGTGGGACATGAGACGGTCGACGTCCTTGGCGCGGAGGGCATCCGCCCAATCATCGATTAGCTCACGAATCTGAGCTTCGTGGCCTTTAGTGTCAGTTTTGGTTGGCATCTCTTTCTCCTTTTGCGTGGCGAAAAATGCTGTATTCACTAATAAGTCGTTCGAAGGGAGCCGATATCGACAATCGAGAAATAGTCGAAGATCAGGTGCTGCCCCGGTCCGGAGTGGCTGGATATGAAAGCTAGTGTGCTGTCAACGCCTTCCGCGGTCAAGAGCCGCCTGAGAACTTCCAAGCCGACGCCGCGCTGCCCGCCTGAATCCCGCAACCGCCCCTCGGTGTGAAAATTCATGGGAGTAAACTGGTGAGAGAACGCTCGCGGATCGACATTGAAAGCATCTCGAAAACCAGCGTGGCAGGTTCCCATGGCCTTGAAGTACAAGTTACAAGGAGTGACAGGGCCTGATTTCGACCCCCTGAGTGCAGTCTCAGGGGGTCGTCAGTCCTGTTTGCCCGTCACGCTTTGTCTTGTCCCGTCAACGATTGAGTTGAATTGCCAGTCGTCCTTCCTTGATACCGCCGATTGCTTCGTTTCGGGAGTGAAAAATAGAAAGTGGCGCCGCGATCAACCTCGCCCTCGGCCCAAGTCCGTCCCCCGTGGCGTGCGATCGTGCGGCGGACATTCGCCAAACCGATGCCCGTCCCTTCAAACTCCTCGGCAGGATGGAGCCTCTGGAACATGTCGAATACTTCTTCAGCGTATTGCCTGTCAAACCCTACTCCGTTGTCACGGACGTAGATTACGACCTCTTCAGCGGTCTCCGACGCGCATCCGATCTCGATCTCGGCCGTCTTGCGCGGCCGGGTATATTTGATGGCATTGGACAGCAGGTTGATGAAAACCAGCCGAAGCATGGCCGGATCGCCTTGCAGCTGGGGAAGGCATCTCTTTTTCCACACGATGTCCCGGCCCCTGGTCTCGTGCTTTAGTTCGCCGAGGGCCTCTTCCAAAAGAGCCTGCCCGTCAAGAAGCTGCTGTCTCATTTCCGCGCGGCCCGTTCGCGAGAACTCGAGCAGGTCGTCTATCAGGCAGCCCATGTGCCGGGCGGAGTCCGTCACTTGTTCCATGTAATGCCGGCTTCTCTCGTTCAGATTGTGACCGGCGGCGTGATTCAGCAAATTGATAAATCCGATCATGTGCCTGAGCGGGGTCCGCAGGTCATGAGAAACGGAGTAAGAAAAGGACTCCAGCTCCTTATTGGCAGCAGTCAGCTGTTGAGTGCGGTCCTGGATCCGCTGCTCCAGACTCTCATTGAGTCTGCGAATCTCCTGTTCGGCCTGCTCGCGTCCGGCCCTCATTCGTTGTACACCCACCCCGTAGGCCAGATCGCCCGTCAGTTCTTCAAGGATCTTGACCTCTTCCACGTCGAATACGTCTGGTTCAGAGGCGTAGATCGTGAGCGCGCCAAAACAGCGACCTTCTGTCGTCAGGGGTAGGGCGATCGCCGACGCATATCGGAGCGTGGAAGCCTTATCTTTGCATGCGCGTGCGTCCGAATGGGATGCCCGATCGGCGCAGACGACCGGCTGGCCAGTCCGGAGTGCGGCGGAGATCAGTGCTTCCGCGGATTCCACGCCGGAGCACGGCTTTTCGGCGCCCAAGACAACGTCACCACCGCTACTGGCCGCCAGTCGCCAGCCCCCAGCCTCGGCTTCGTCAACCAGAGTCACCCAGGCGAGTGGGTAGCCGCCGGCTTCGACGATATTCCGACAGACGGTTTCCAGCAATTCCGATTCGGAGGAGGCCCGGGCGAGCGCCTGGTTGCACTCGCTGATCATTTTCAGTCTGCGGTTCACTGCCTTCAGCCTGTCCGCAGTCTGCCGGCGTTCTATAATCTCGCCGATTAGCCGAGAGGAAACCTCCAGCCGGCGCTTGGCCAGTTCGACAATAAACGGCGGGCGGGACTGGTAAGCCTCGGCCTGTCGCCGCAACTCCTCGACGTTTACGCCGTATTTTGCCGACAGTTCTCTCAATCTGGCCGGGTCCCGGGGCGGATCCCCATAGCCAAAATTGAGCGAACCAACCACCTCCCCGGCGGCTCGTATAGGGACCGCATAGAGGCGGATCCCGCCGTCGCACTCGATATCGACCGGCTGACCTCTTTCGATGGATGTCTTTGAAGCTTTCGACCAACATGAACTATGACAGAGCCATCGCCCTCCGGTTAACGCCTCACGGTTGTCTTCAGTTCCGCAGAGTCGACGTGACGCGGCGTCCATGGTCTGACACCAGCCGGAGGAGAAGACGGCGAGCGCATAATCGCCGTTTTTCTCGTGTACGGCCGCCGAGGTGTCGAGCAGATCGAGATAGTCGCCGGCAATATCGACAAGCACTCGTTCTCCAACTGAATCCAGGATCAACCGCTCGGTGTTGAGTTGCAGGACGTCGCCATAAGGCGGTACGTAAGCCTTCTTTCGGCCCACCTCGAGATTCCGCCGGGAAGTCAGCAACCATTCGATGCGCCTCAACGCTTCCTGCGAGGTCTCCAGTTCTGAAAGGTCAGTCGCAACGATACAGATGCTTACCTCATCGCCTTGATCCAGCACGTTGGCCGAGACATGAGCGGGAACCGGCGGCCGCCCTCCGCTCAGGAACACCAGCCGTTCCTTAACCCTGTCTGTCGGACAGCGGGCAATCAGGTTGCTGACAGCGGAACGCTGCCCGGGAGGGACGAACTCATATAGGCCATGGCCGAGGATCTTTTCTTGTGGGAGCCCCAACAACTGACCGAACTGCGTGTTGCAGAATAGGATTGTTCCGTCAAAGGCGACGGTTAGAGCGGCCTCTTTCATCGTCTCGACGATCAGACGGTAGACCTGCTCAGCTCCCGTCAGAGAGAAGAGACGCTGGCCGCCTTTGCCTGAGACGACAATCGCATCTACCTCTCCTTCACGGATCGCGGTTAATGTCTGCTCGGCTTCGGCCAGTCTCCGGCGCAGCTCGGCGATCTGCTCCTTTTCCTTCAGTCGATGTTCAGTCGCGTGTTTAGTGTTCATCGCTGTGCTCAAACCAGGTGACAGGGACCCCGTTCTCCAGCTCGGATTGCCTCCCGATTGGGAAGGAGGGTTGATTGGCGCGGGCGTTGAGTGGCGCGTTTTTGGCGCTGTCTCGAAACCCGGCGCCAAGTACATTATATTTAAATCAAACCGACTGGCCTTTGCACAGCGTCCAGGTGAACTGTAATTGCGGCGTCACTGCACTTAGACCCGAAAAATCGACCGGTTTCAGGATATATGCGTCGGCGCCCAGCCGCGTTGCTTCGAGGACATCCTCGTCGTCACGGGAGACGGTGAGGACAATGACGGGAATTTGAGCGGTGCCATGGTTGGACTTGACACGGCGAAGTACCTCCAGCCCGTGCACTTTCGGCAGGTGCAGATCGAGTAGTACAACGCCCGGGCGGGGTTCAGCCTCCAGGCGCGCATATGGGCCGAGGCAAAATAGATAATCGAGCGCGTTAGCTCCATCGCGAACCACGGCCACGCGGTTGGTAATCCCGGCGTCCCTGAACGCTTGCAGAGTCAATTCAACGTCGCGGGGATCGTCCTCCACCATCAGGATATCCATCGGCCCGGGTGTTTCTTCTGCCTTCGCGGGGGCCGGTGTGTCGGCGGCCTTCCGCAGGCCGTTGACAGGTTCAAAGAGCACAGCCAAGGAAACACCCAAGGCGTCGGCCAGCTTCTCAATCGTCTGCAGAGACGCGTTTCGCACCCCTCGCTCGATGTCTGCCACGTAGGAACGATGCAATGCGGCCCGCCAGGCGAGCTCTTCCTGGGAGATGTGCGCCCGTTCACGCCACCTCTTGATTGCCGTCCCAAAAACTCTTCGAATATCGTCGGACTTCATTCGAGAATCCAGTCCACTTTCGGCTCTTGAGCATCTTGCCGAGAAATCGGGATCTCGCCGGCTTGCTTACAAAGCGTTAAATGATCAGGTGTTTATTAGCAATGCGTCTTAACGTCTATTCTATCCTGATTCGATTCTCTCCAATTTCCGGCTCGACCCGGTGTGCGGGGCAGCCGCAGACCGCAGATGTCACAAGAACTTACCACGAACGGCATGAAATCAGCCGAGTTTATACGAAAGCAAACCGGAGCAACCATAATTACTGATTTGGCGGTGGATAGAAGCTAGCTCTCGGCCCGCGATTGTCACTTATAGCGTATTGCTCCCTCTTTTTCCAGAGCGCAGAATAACGGTCACGAGGGAGAGACCCGCATGCCGAGGAAAAGCAAGAACCACCGTGAGTTGGCCAAATGTCCCACTGGCATCCGAGGTTTGGATGAAATAACAGCAGGTGGATTGCCGCGCTGCCGACCCACGCTGGTGTGCGGTGGCCCGGGGTGCGGCAAGACCCTTATGGCGATGGAGTTCCTGGTCCGGGGCTATCGTGAGTTCGGGGAACCGGGGGCATTCATGGCGTTCGAGGAGAAGGAGGAGGAGCTTGTCGATAACTTCGCCTCTCTTGGCTTCGACCTTCCGCAGCTGATCCGACAGAAGAAGCTCGCGATCGATTACGTGCGAGTCGAGCGGAGCGAGATTCAGGAAACGGGCGAGTACGATCTCGACGCCCTGTTCGCTCGGCTTGCGCACCTCATCGACCGGGTGGGAGCAAAGAGGGTCGCACTGGACACCCTCGAGGCGCTGTTTGCGGGGCTGCCTAACGAAGCGATCGTGCGGGCGGAGTTGCGCCGCCTGCTTCGCTGGGTCAAGGACAAAGGTGTGACCGCGATCATCACGGCCGAGCAGGGCAGCGGAACGCTAACCCGTCACGGTCTCCAGGAATACGTCAGCGATTGCGTCATTATGCTGGACCACCGGGTGGTCAACCAGATCGCCACTCGGCG
>RPQK01000005.1 GCA_003819755.1 Acidobacteriota bacterium
GAGTCCCTCCTCCCACTCCTGCCGGAGTGGGGGATTTTATTGCCTGTTTCCCGGGGGTGTCGCCTGAAAAACGGCTCCACCCCCGGCTACTCTCCTCTCACGCCTCCGGCGTGAGGAAGTAGCCAGGCGCTAAAATGCCGGCAGAGCCACCTTCTGCCACCCGCACCTCCGAATGGACCGAGTCCAGGGATCCCCAAAAGGCCCGCCTCGCGGAATGTCCGCATTTTGCGCGGAGGCGGTGGCCATATGGAGTGCGGCGGCACAAGCTGTCCAGGGTTGGGATACTGCCGTGCCTGTATCCCAGGGTAGGTCGCAAAAGCGCGACCAACCCTGGGCTTTTGCACAACGCGACCCCTTCGGGGTGGAACCGCAAAGTTCGTGTAAAGAGCAGGGCAGAAGGTCCGGCGCTTTACCAGGAGTCCTGGCGACGCACTCCATAGGAAGCCCCGCTCCGGGCGCAAGACAGGCGCATGGTTCAGGATGCCCCTTTGGGGTGGTCAGGACCTTCTTCAACACCCTCGACGCGGAACGGAGCGGCTCTTTCAAAAAGTGCAGCCCTCACTACGCCGGCAGATTCCATCTGCGGAAGTACAGACCCTGGCGCACAATGGGGAGCGTCCGGTACTCCAGTTCGCGCATCTCGGCCTCGCAAAGCGGGGAGAACTGCGACGCCCATTTAACGTTTCCCTCCAACTGCTGCACGTCATCGACACCGATGATATTCGTGCTCATCGGAAGGGAAAAGTTGTAGTAGAGCGACTCCTTCATGGTGATTGTCCCCTTCACCGGAGTGCGCAACCTTTCGGGCTGTTGCTCGACCGGGGGAGGGTTCCAGCAGGAGAGCATGCGGCCGCGCGTGGCAAGCTTCATTCCAATAATTCCCATTCCCAGCCGCTGCGCCTCCGGGAGCAGATACTTGATGAAACTCAAGTAATGAACGTCGGCCGCGTTGATGGCCATCAGGATCGTGTCAAAGGGGTATCGCTTGATAGCTTCGGCGAGGACGATCGGCTCGAAGTGACCGGTAATTCCCAGGAAACGCACCGCCCCGTCGGCCCGCGCTTTCTCCAGCGCCTTAATGGCCCCGTCCTTGGCGAAAATCTTCTCCACTTCGTCCTGTCTTTGCACATTGTGGAGTTGCCAGAGGTCGAGATGATCGGTCTGCAGGTTCTTCAAGCTGCGTTCGAGCAGACGCATGGAGTCGTCGTACCCGCGGAGGTTGGTCTTGCTGGCCAGGAACACCTCTCGACGGCGGCTCTTTATGACCTGTCCGATATGGGTCTCGCTCGTGCCGTCGCCGTAAGCGGCGGCCGTGTCGATGTAGTTGATTCCCAAGTCGATCGCTCGATTGACGATAGACTCGGACTCTTTCGCTTTCCCCGGTATCTCGAGAGTCGCCTGCCCGCCCAGGCTGTAGATGCCCACCTGGTAGCCGGTCTTGCCGAGATTCCGAGTCGGCATCGCTTTGTGGGTCCTCTCGTTGTAGGGATGTTCCGTCCTCGCCTTGCCGGCAGGCACCGGCGCCGCTGCCGTCTGTCCGACGGCCGCCATAGTGACGGCGACTCCAGTTCCAAGGAACTTTCTTCGATCTACCATCGCTTCCCGCTTGTGGTCTTGCTCCGACATGTTCGGCCTCCTCTCGGACAATTCTCCTGACCGCAGATCCTATAACAATTCGGTACCCGATACACGGTCTTGATGCCCTGCTGGTGGCGGGCTTGTAACACGTCTGCTAACATCAGCGGGACGCGGTCGAAAGGAGCCCCGGAAAATGGCAGAAGATTCGAAGATATCGCACATCAGTGATACGGCGCTGATGGTGGCCGCTTGTCGTGCGCTTGAGACGGAGCGACCTGACGGCATGGTCCGCGATCCGTTCGCCAGGCGACTCGCAGGTGAACGCGGGACGGCGATTGCAAACGCCTTGCCCGATGTCGGGATCATGTGCTTTGGCGTGGGGATGCGAAGCCGTTTCCTGGACGACCTTCTCCTCGAAGCAGTCAAGACCCATCCAATCGAAGTCGTCGTCTGCCTCGGCGCGGGCTTGGACTGCCGGCCCTGGCGGCTCGACTTGCCCTCGACTCTGCGGTGGATCGAAGTAGATTTTCCGGCGATCCTCGACTACAAAGCTCAGCTCATGCATGGCGAGGAGCCGAAATGCTTGATCGAAAGGATGGCTGTCGACCTGAATAACGCTGTCGAACGCCGCGAGCTCTACACAGCGGTGGGGCCAGGCGCGGGGCTGCTGATTGCTGAAGGGCTTCTCCTCTACCTCTCGAATGAAACAGCCTGCGCCTTGGCAACGGAACCGCCCACGATGAGCGGTCTTCGTTACTTCCTCGTCGACATGACTTCGGCGGAGTTTCAGCGCCGCTCGGGGACAAACAAGTCGATCCAGCACGTCGTCGCCGAGACTGGGCTGAACGGGGAACAGATCCATAGCCTCTTCGGTTCGACCGGTTGGGCAACGCTCGCCCGGCGCAGCTATGTCTACGACGTTCTTTCTATTGCGCGAGAGCGCATTTTGAAAATAATGCGCGGCCAGGCTGGCTCCGCCCCCATGCCTCCCCCACCGAAGGACGATATCAGCGGCGTGTACCTGTTCGGCAGAAGCTAGAGTGCGCACGGAGCCCGAACTCATTCTCTGGAATGCAGCGCGGCCCATTCCTGAGCCGAAACAAAATTCCCCGCAACCTCCTGACTTTGCATTAATATCACTCACGCCGGATGTGTTTGTTCGAGACTGTAACACCGGGCAGACACAGCGAGTCAGCGTCTCTAAGACGAAAGCACAGATTGCCGGCCAATCCTACGGTTCGGCACCCGGGAGAATTTCACGGGACGCTGAACCTGCAAGTGCGGAACTCGAAGAAAGTCGCAGTCGCCGGCCTGGTCCAGAAGAAACAGACGGGTGCTCTGATCGCGGTCGCGGCCGGACGCCGCGCCTATCCGAATTAAGACTGTATGGCAAAGACGCGCCTCCAGGTCAATCGTCGCCAGTTCCTGGCAGCCACAGGTATCGGTGGGCTCACCATCTGCACGGGCAGTGTGGGCTTCTCTCAACCCCGCAGCCTGGTTGCCGACGTGGTAATCGCCGGTGGCGGAGTCGGTGGTTTTGCCGCCGCGCTTGCTCTGCTTCGAAACGGCTATCGCGTGATCATGACCGAAGAGACAGATTGGATCGGAGGTCAGTTAACCCAGCAGGCCGTGCCGCCGGACGAAAGCCCGTGGATCGAACAGTTCGGCGGCACGCGCAGCTACCGGCGCTGGCGCGAGGACGTTCGCGAATATTACCGCCGGAACTACCCCCTGACTGTGCAGGCGCGGAAAAACAGTGGTCTGAATCCGGGGAATTGCACCGTCTCCCGACTCTGCTCCGAACCCAGAGCGTGCCTGGCCGCTCTGGACAGCCTGCTGGTTCCCTACCTGGGCAGTCAGAGGCTGACTTTACTCCTCGAGCACAAGGTGATTGCTGCGGACGTCGCCGGATCGAGGGTCAAGGCATTGAAAGCTCAGAGCCGGCTGACGGGAACCGAGGTGAACCTTGTCGGCTCGTACTTTCTTGACGCGACGGAGGCAGGAGAACTGCTTCCCTTGACGGGCACTGAGTATCTGACCGGAGCCGAATCGCGCGAGGACACGGGAGAGCTTCACGCCAAAGCCCGTCCGGAACCGCTCAACATGCAGGCTATCACCTGGTGTTTTGCGATGGACTACATTGACGGCGAGGATCATACGATCGAGAAGCCCGAGGAGTATGACTTCTGGCGGGCGTACGTCCCAAAACTCTCACCGCCTTGGCCGGGGAAGCAACTTTCCTGGATTGACACCCACCCGGTCACTCTCGACCCCCGCACTCATACGTTCAATCCAAAAGCGTCTGGTCGGGAGGGAGGCCTATGGGCCTACCGTCGCCTGACTGACCCGGGCAATTTCGAGGAAGGGGCGTATCGCGGTGGGATAACCCTGGTTAACTGGCCGCAGAATGACTACTGGCTGGGCAACGTGATCGAGGTTCCCGAGGCGGAGGTCAAGCGCAACCTGACCCGGGCGCGTCAGCTGAGTCTCTCGCTCTTATACTGGATGCAGACAGAGGCGCCGCGAGCGGACGGGGGAACGGGCTGGCCCGGCCTGCGCCTGCGCGGCGACGTAACCGGGACGGACTACGGACTTGCCAAATCGCCTTACATTCGGGAATCCCGCCGGATCCGGGCCGAGTTCCGCGTGCTGGAAAAACACGTCGGGCTCGAGCAGAGAATTGCCGAAACCGGGCTGTCCAAGGACGAGGTCACCGCAGCCGAATTTGAAGACTCAGTCGGGATAGGAAGCTATCGGATCGACCTGCACCCGTCCACCGGTGGGGACAACTATATAGACATCAGCTCGCTTCCCTTCCAAATCCCGCTCGGCTCCCTGATCCCGGTCCGGATGGAGAACCTCTTGCCCGCCTGCAAGAACCTCGGGGTAACGCACATTACGAACGGCTGCTACCGCCTCCACCCGGTGGAGTGGAATATCGGCGAGGCGGCCGGCATGCTAGCCGCCTTCTGCCTTCGCACGAAAGAACCGCCCCGCGCCGTTCGCAACACCGCTCGCCTGCTTAAAGACTACCAGCGCGAGCTAGAGCTGCAGGGCATCGAAACCCGCTGGCCCGACCCCCGCCGCATGGCGAGGTGAGCAGCAACGGACGGCCTCGGCCGGGCCCTACTTTGCGCGCTTGAACGAGATCGACATGCCTCCGCCGCGGGAGTCGAAGGTCGTTTCCAGGTTGGGTTGCTTCTTTAGAAAGTCCACGAAATCTGCGACCCAACCGCCTCGACGCCAGCCCCCTCCCTCGGAGACATTGTGCGCCACGAAGCAGCCTCCCACCGTGAGCTTGGGCAGGGTCGCCTCGGCGTACTTCACGTACCAGTCCTTGTCGGCATCGGAAAAGACGAAGTCGAACGGCCCGGGCAGCTTTGGCACGAGCTCATGCGCGTCCGCCAGGCGGGCATCCACGTAGTCGGCAAGGCCGGCTGCCCGGAAGTTCGCGACCGCCTCCCGGTGCCGCTCCCCGTCTATGTCTATCGTGATCAGCTTCCCGCCCGTCTTAGCCAGCGCCCAGGCGATCCAGATTCCCGAATGGCCCGTCGACGTCCCGATCTCCAAGGCGCGTTTGTACTTGTTCTTCAAAACCAGGTCGTGGAGCGTCTGCCCGTCTGTTTCAGGGACATTCATGTCCCGCCATGTTCCCTCGCGGCTCGCAAGAAAGGCGCGGACCTTCTGGTCCAGCTCTGACTTGGGCTGAGCGGAAAGGGCGCCGGTGAGGAAAAGCACGATCGAGACAAGAAGCGGAAGAGCCGGGCGGATTTCGCGTAGCATATCTTCCTTTTACGAAGAGCCGGGAGCGATGTTTCCGTCCGAGTAGCCGAGCCACTCTTGAGTAGTCTGGGGGACTAACTAAAGCCCATCAGCGAGAAGCACGCCATGGCGCCGGCCCAGAGCAGGCCGATGGGGATGGCGAGGAGGTAGTCGAAGACGGGGGTCCACATAAGCGCCAGGAAGATGATGAAGCCGTACGGGCGGATGGCTTCGAATTTCGCCTGGAATCGCTCGGGGGCCAGGCCCGATAGAATCCAGGAACCATCGAGCGGCGGCATCGGAATCAGATTGAAGCAGGCGAGGATCAGGCTCGTGAGGGTTAACTGCTTGAGAAACGCGATAACGGGGGCAATCCAGACCGGAAGACGGCTGCCGGACAGCGAGACTGAGCTCGACGGATAAGCCAGCTCGAGCGACTGCGCGTCAGGACTCAGGATTCGAACATCTACCAGAATGAGAAGGATCAGAAGCGCCGCCCCCATCGCCACCACCAGGTTCGCCGCCGGGCCCGCAAATGAAACCAGCATGTGATCGCGCTTGGGATTGGCGAACTTCTCAGGGTTTACCGGCACAGGCTTCGCCCAGCCAAACAGCACGTCCGACTGTCTCCAGAGGAGAAGCCCAGGCAGAATCAGCGAACCGAACAGATCCAGGTGGGCGATCGGGTTTAGCGTCAACCGTCCTTGCTCCTTCGCGGTGTCGTCACCGAGCTTGAACGCCGTGTAAGCGTGCGCGAACTCGTGGACCGTGAACAGCAGAACCAGAATCACAACGGACCAGACGATCCCGACCCAGAAACGAGGCTCGTAGCTGCTCCGGGCGAGACTCAACAAGGGCAAAGTCCACTCCGGCTTGATCCCGAGCCTGGACGCCTGCACGAACTGCTGCTCCGCTCGGGACCGCTGGCCCTGATCCAGAAGCAGTCGACCATAGAGGTAGTGAAATTCGCCACGGGCAGGTTTCAAGCTGGAGGCCTTCTCGAGGTTCACGAGGGCTTCGTCGGGCTGTTGAAGGTTATTCTGGGCAACAGCCAGGGCGGTCAGGCGGCTCCAGGATTTGGCCGAGGCTTCGGGAGTCGGCTTCATCAACTGGTCGTGCGCCTGCAGGAACTCGCCTGCGGCCAGTAATTTCACCTGGCTCTCAACGGAGGCATCCGCCCTCGAAAGGAACGTATAGTCCACCGGCGGGGCCTCCGCACGTCGAGGCAGGTTGGCCCCGACCAGGACGAGAAGATGGACAATGGTGAAAAAGAGACCGAAGGAATAGGCAAGAACCGCACGTATGGAACGCCAATGAAGTCTACGGACGGCTCCTCTTCCCTTCAGGAACGCAACCAGACTCAGGACCGGGACAATCGAAAGGAACGTCCACCAAAGGGAGATGCTGGTTTCGGGGAGGACTGCGGTCCCGGCCTCCGAACCTCCAACAGGTATCGCCTGAAATTCCGGCGACTCGATACCGAAGTGGGCCGCGTACTGATCCAAGGCAGCCGTGTAGACAAACCGCAAGGTCACCGCGACCACGGCACTGCTCGCGAGCCACCACCCAATCGCCAGAGAAACGCTGCCCGCCTGCAGTTGCTCCGGGATAAAGAGCCGCTCGAAGTACAGCGCGATCGCCCACGCGCCGCACGCGATCAACACAAGAGGTGACCGGCAAATCAGGACGATGGCGCGAACTGCGGTCTTGAACAGTCCGCGGCCCCTCGCAACCAGAGCCGACAGCCACAGAATCTTGAAAATGGACAATGGAAGCCAGAGAGTGGCCATCTTCAGACGGGCAGCCAATTCGGCATCCGCACTGGGATCGACGGACAAGGCGGTGAATACAAAGTAGTTGGGAATGACGAGAACGACGCCGATGAGGAAGGCGCGCAGGTAGAGCCGAACGGCGGTCTTAGCGACCGGCCTCCACGTGTCTTCGCCCGACGTCAGCTGCTTCTGGAGCAGGCGTCCGGCCACGAAGAGCACAACGAGCGGGTCGATGAACAGCCGTGAAAGCGGGAGAAGCGACATCGGCCAGACGACCGGCTCCGGCAGCCATTCGATCAAGCCGTGGTAGAGCGCCCAGGAAAAAAGAATTACGAAACAGCCATAACACTTCTGCGACCGTCTCCATAGAGACCCAAGTGTTGCTTCGTCCATTGCCTCCTCCGCGCGGAGGCATTATAGAACTTTTGTCTCTGAATTTTTGCTACCCGACGAATTTGTAGCCCTGGCCATAGACGGAAACTATGTACTGGGGATTGGCCGGGTCAGATTCAAGTTTCTTGCGAAGGTTCAGAATATGGGTGTCGACTGTGCGCGTTGTCGAGTGGGGATCGTAGCCCCACACCTGATCCAGAAGCTGCTCGCGTGACACCACCGCGCCCCGATGGCGGATGAAGTGCTCGAGGATGTCGAACTCACGCGGGGTGAGGTCGACCGGCTTTTCACCCTGGGCGGCGCGCAGCCTCTCGAAATCGAGCTCCACCTGACCAAACCGGTACCGCCGCAGGCGCTCCTTTGCGTTCGGCGACCGGTTGCGCAGCCTCGCCCGGATGCGGGCCAGCAATTCACGAAGTCCGAAGGGCTTGAGCACATAGTCGTCGGCCCCCATCTCGAGGCCGAGCACCCGGTCGATTTCGTCGGTCTTCGCCGTGAGCATGATGATGGGCATCTGGAAGCCCCTTTGACGCAATTCGCGGCAGACATCAACACCGTTCATTCCCGGCAGACAAATATCGAGAAGGATGAGATCCGGGTTGATCTTGATCGCCTGAGCCAGACCCTGGTCACCGCTCAGGGCCGTGTGGACCTGGTAGCGCTCGGCAGTCAAATTGATCTCCAGGCACTTCAACACCTCCTCCTGGTCTTCAATGATGAGGATTCTGTACATAACTGTGTTTCATGAAAGAGGGGAGCCAACCTCCGAAGAAACGCTTCGCGGTTGATCTTCCCAAAGGGAACACGAGCCGGAAGGTTGAACCCTCCCCGGGGACGCTCGCCAACTCCACGCGGCCTCCATGTCCCTTCATAGTATGTCTAACCAGATAAAGTCCCAGGCCGAACCCCTTTTGCTTCGCCGTATCCGGGGCCCGAAAGAACTTCGAGAAGATCTGCTTCTGGTGCTCCGGGGCGATGCCAATGCCGTGGTCCTCGACTTCCAACACTATCTCGGCCTCTCTGCGGTACAAACGGACCCCCACGAACTTGCGCTCGCCGCCGTACTTCCGGGCATTATCGACGAGGTTCAAGACAGCCATGTCGATGGCATCGGGATCAAACTGCACAGGCGGCAGCTTCTCATCTATTCCCAGATGCACTTCATAACCACGCAGGCGCAGGTGCTCCAAATGCGTCTGCAGGTTTGCGGCGAGGTGCTGGGCAAGGTTCCCTGATCGCAAGTGATACGTCCTTTGCGGGCGTTGAACCTGAGAAAATGTCAGGGCCGATTCGAGCAGCCGATTCAGATGGTCGGTCTCGTGGATGATGATGCCGCAATAATTGTTCTGCTCGTCTTTGGTCAAGCGACCGGTGGCAATGGTCTCGCTGTAAAGCCGGATCACAACGAGGGGACTGCGCAAGTCGTGCGAGAAGCTGTGGAGCAGGTCCGTCCGAAAGCGGGCATATTCGAACTCTCGAATGATTCGAGTCATGATCACGCCGCCAACCACGAGGACGGTGAGGAAGAGAGCGCAGGAAGCGAACAGGAAGATCAGCTCCCTTCGTGCCTGTGATTCTCTCCGTATCAGCTCGGTTCTCGGTATCGAGATATTGTAGTTCGGGAAGAGAGTGCGGAAGGCAAGCACCAGTGCCCCCGAGCTGGTTCCGGTGGTCTCAGCAGGACTGACGACCCTTTCCAACTTCGCAAGCACGGTCCGTCCCCCCCCACCTGGAGTCGTCAACCGCATGTGTGCCAACTCATTGCTGACCCAGGCGGGGTTCAAGATCAGCCCATAAACCGGGCCGCCTGTTTCAAGCATGAGGTAGAAGACTTGTTGATCGGTCTTGTCCGCCTCGATCGTGTCGGTATACAGACGACCCGGATGCAGGCGGATCGGTCCACCCAGGCGGGAACGGAGGAGACTGCGCAATCGCGCATGCAACCCCGGTCTTGACTGTCGAACCTCGCCAGATGGCCCCAGGACAAAAACGGCTGTTGCGAGGCCACGGTCTGAGACGAGTTGCTCGAGTTTGGCGTGGCCAGCCGCAGCGGACGAGTCGGACAAGGCCGCCATGAGGGACGGGTCCTTCAGGACCTCTTCGACTTCGTCCCAGATGTATCTTTCGATCTCAAGCATCTGGCTTTCGCCCCACAGCTCGAGATTTGACGCGTCAAGGCTCTGGATCTCGTGTGCCTGACGCTTGATTGCCATAAGGCTATTGACCAGGAGCAGGAAGGCCCCCAGGACAATAGCCAACAAATACCACAGGGCGAACCTCGAATCCCTCGCCCGACTCGCATGCCGCACGCTCACCCCCCCAACGTTAGGCCACGTAGGCTCAATCAAGGAACTGAATCTTGCGTGTGCCCCCCGATGTCTCTAAAGAACCAAGCCGTGTTCTGCAATCGGCTGGAAAGCCGATAGCAACAATCTTGTCAAAAAATTAATTATATTTCCAATCGGCTGAAAAAAAGGGGGTTGGAGACCGGGAAGTGTCGGACGCCGGGGCCTGCCGACTGCACGGGGCGACGGAGTGCGGGTGCGCTCCTTCGCTTTACAGGAACGGCAACAAAGATTATTGACTTTTCTTGACAATTGTTCACAAACCTTTGACAGGGTTCCTCTTCCAGCAGTGCGCTCCGCTGACCTACAGTGGATTCAGGAAGTAACAACTTTCCCAACATCTCATAACCAAAAGGAGAAGGAAGATGTTCACACTGTTTCAGCACCTGTCCGTTTTTTGCAGCCGGCTGCGCCGCGATGAGCGGGGCGTAACCACCATCGAGTACGCGATTATGTTGGTCATGGTTGGTCTTGCCGTCGCCCTCGCCGCCCCCAACGTCCGTACCGCGGTCATCAGTGTTTTCAACGCCGTGTCCGGAGCGCTCGTCACGGCCGGTGGATAGGACACAAACCCGAATCACCGGGACGTGCGCCGGTGCGCGTCCCGGGACTCCCTCAAAGGATGCGAAGGTGAACACGAGGCAAGTGCGCAAGAACGAAGCGGGAGCCGTGATTATCGAGTCGGCGTTAATCCTGCTCGGTTTTCTGGTTCTGCTGCTCGGCATTATGGAGGCAGGCCGGATCATGAACGTGCACCAGACCCTTACGGATGCCGCCCGAGAGGGGGCGCGCCTGGCAGTCTCGCCTCTGACCGGCACCAGCATTCTAGCCACAGACGGGGAGATTCAGGCCGAAGTACAGCGTTTTCTGAATGCTGCAAGCATACGAGGAGCGACAGTCTCGATCACGCGGCCGACCCAAACCATCGGGGGAATACAGACGACCTTCACGCGTGTGTTGGTCTCGGCTCCCTACCGAATCATCACGCTCTCCATGTTCACCAGCCTTCAAATGACGCTGGAGGGCGAATCGTCGATGCGAAATGAAACGAGTCCCTGAGGCTATGAACAGATACACAGCCAGACAGCGGGAGCGGGGGGCGGTGCTGCTGGAGTTCGCACTCATCCTGCCCCTGCTGGTCATATTACTGCTGACAATTGTCGATCTCGGCCTCGTGATCAGGGACCATCAAGTTCTGCAGAACGCCGCCCGGGAGGCAGCGCGATTCTCGTCGTTGAAAAGGAACGAAATCGGGCCGCAGAATTCGGGGGCGAGCGTAGCGGTGATCAGCCAGCAAGCGGTTGCTTACTGCCAGGCGGCCGGCATCATGCTGCAGGCGACCGACGTCACGATCGATCAGGGTGCGAGCATCGCCGTCGGAGGGGTTATGCTCAGCGCCTCGCGAGTTACGATCACCCATACACGCAATCTTCTGATCGCCGGGGCCCCCTTTCTTCCGGTCGGGCAGTTGCAGCTAAGAGGCGAGGCGGTTTTTCGGAATCTTTATTAGTTCGCAGCCATGGCCGCGACAGGAGCGGCCAGGAGTCCAGTATGAATCGAACCCGCATGTTGATTCTCTCATTTTCGGCCCTGACGCTGAGCGTCCTGGTGACGCTGGTTGCCTATCGGATCCTCAGCAGCCGGTTGAGCCCGCCGACGTCGAAAACAACGCACCTGGTGGTCGCTGCCACTCGTCTGTCGCTCGGGACGAAGTTGGGGGACGAGCACCTGAAGGTCCTGGAGTGGCCGCAGGGGATACAGCTCGAGGGCGCCTTCAACGACCCGAAAGTGCTTGTAGGGCGAGGAGTAATTATCGGGGTGTCGCCCAACGAACCGATCCTGGAGTCAAAGCTGGCGCCCAAGGAGGGGGGAAGCGGGATGATGTCCGCCATCCCTGAAGGTATGCGGGCGGTCTCCGTAAAAGTCAACGACGTTATCGGGGTCGCCGGGTTCGTCATACCGGGCACCCGCGTCGATGTGATTTTGATCGGTTCTCCAGAAAGACACGATGCGGACACTTCGAAGGTCATCCTGGAGAACGTTCAGGTGCTGGCGGCCGGTCAGAATGTTGAGCAGGACGTGAACGGTAAACCGCAGAACGTGCAAGTGATCACTTTGCTGGTCGACCCCGAGGATGCGCAGAAACTTGCCCTTGCCTCGGTGGACGGCCGCATCCAGCTGGCCCTTCGCAACCCGCTCGACCTGGAGAGGAAGAATACGGTGGCGACGCGTAAAGCCGCACTGTTCACCTCCGCTTCAGCCATGCCGCCTGAGAAGCCGGCTCTACGACCGATGCCGGCCCGGAAGCTGCCGGCATCGATTCCCGTCGTCACCCTGCCTCCGATCGCGGCCGAAAACCCCAAACCGCGAATTCTGAAGGTCGAGCTGATCCAGGGAAGTGAAAAGAAGAGCGTCGACTTTGAATTCAAAAACGAAGAGTGACCGGCACGGGAGATTACCGATGAATACCCAATCTATGTTGGACAAGCTTGCCTGGCTTTTGGTGGCCAAGCTCGCCTGGCTTTGCGTGACCTCTTTTACCTGGGCAGCCGGGGTCGAGTTCTCTCAGGTGTCGCTTCCGAACGATCAGCAGACACTCCGAGTTCTGACCAAGCGCTCCCTGGTTATCAATTCCCCGGATCCCATGCAGAGAGTGTCGATTGCCGATCCGACGATTGCTTCGGCGGTTGTCGTATCGCCGACGCAGGTTCTGATCCAGGGTCTTGTCCCAGGCACCACCAGCCTGGTTCTCTGGGACGATCAAGGGCGGCCCAGGCCGTTCGAGCTCCGGGTCGAAGTCGACTTACGGAGTGTGGAACAATCCATTCGGGATGTCTTCCCGACAGAGCGGGTTCAGGCGACCCAGGCAGGGTCCGCCGTGGTTCTGAAGGGGACGGCTTCGAGCCCCGCAGTGGCAGATCAGATAGCGGCACTGGTCAAGACCCAGTCCCCGGAGGTCCTCAACCTGCTGCTCGTGCAAAACATGGCGGCGGCTGACAGCGCCGTGCTGCTGCAGGTCCGGTTTGCCGAGGTCGACCGATCAGCCATTCAGCAACTGGGGCTGAACATCTTCAGCACCGGCGGCGGCAACACGATCGGTTCAATGACTACGCAACAGTTCGGGGATTTGAATACTTCGGCAGGTGCCGTTCCAGCTAACGTCCAGCGTGGTCGGGACCCGGCCGGCAACAGCGTTATTGCCGGGGGTATCGGTAACCCGCTGCAGGGATCACCAGCGGTTTTCGGCCTCGCCGACCTCGCGAACATTTTCCTGTTCCGGCCGGACATCAATGTTGGCGTCACAATCAAGGCGCTCGAACAGCGGAACCTGCTCCAAATCCTGGCGGAACCCAACGTGCTCGCTCTGAACGGCCGGGAAGCGAGCTTCCTTGCGGGGGGCGAATTCCCCTTTCCGGTGGTGCAGGGGGGGACGAATTTCACCTCGGTCACCATCCTGTTCAAAGAGTTCGGGGTCCGGCTGCGCTTTACGCCGACGATTGAAGCAAACGGGACGATCCGTTTGAAAGTGGCGCCGGAAGTCAGCGCGCTCGACTTCTCTAACGCGCTGACCGTCTCCGGCTTCCTGATTCCGGCTTTGACCACCCGGCGGGCGGAAACCGAAATTGCCCTGCGCGACGGTCAGACCTTCGCCATTGCCGGGCTTATCGACAACCGTGTCCAAGAGGTCGCCTCCAAGATTCCCGGGCTGGGCGATCTCCCGTTCATCGGCAAGCTGTTCCGCAGTCGCTCAAAGAACCGCAGCAACACGGAACTGCTCGTTATGGTCAGTCCGAAACTCGTTCAACCGCTCGAGCCAACGGAAGTTCCCGGACTGCCGGAGTTCCCAAGGCCTTTCCTGGAACCGGACAAGTTTGACGGGAAAACGGGGGAAACACCCAGGTCCGCGACTCCCGGAAGGTAGCAGAGGCAGACTGGAGGAGCTGTGTCACCAAGGCTTTTCTGTGCATCAAAGCAATCCGGGCAGGACGGCTACGTGATCATCACCACGGCCGTGCTCCTGGTGGTTCTCCTGGCCTTCGCCGCACTCGCGGTGGATGTCGGGATGTTCTACAGCTCTCGTGCCGGGCTGCAGCGAGCGGCCGACGCTGCAGCCCTTGCAGGCGCCTTTAGCTTCGTCAGCAACCCGTCCGCTGTGCAGCCTCAGACTGCTCAGGAGCAGTCACTGAACACCGCGCTAAGTAATGAGGTTTTCGGCACTCGGATTAAGAGCGGGGAGGTGACTGTCAATGTTGACGTGGGCAGCCGGCGTGTGACGGTGAACATCAGCCGGGCCGAACGGGCCTTCTTTGCCGGCGTGCTCGGTGCGACGTCAGCCAACATAGGCGTTCGAGCTATAGCGGAAGCGTCCGCGAACGCCTTGGCCTCCTACTGCACGAAGCCCTGGTTTGTCGCCAACACGATGCTCAGTGAACTGCCTCCCTGCGACGCCTGCACTGCCGGCGAGGTGCTGATGGCGAACGGACTGATCACGCCGTTCGGACAGTCGAAAATCGGAACCGGATTTCGTGTCAAACCGGGCCAGCCCGAAAACGCTCTGGCGCCGGGACAGTTTTATTGCATTCGACTAGGTACCTCCACGGGAGGCTCCGACTACGAAAACAACATCTCCAAATGCGCCTCTCAGGTGATCAGTTGCGGCATGAGCTACGGGGTAGAGCCTGGGAACAAGATCGGGCCGACCAAGCAGGGAGTGACTGGTCTGATCGGTAACAACCCGGATGAGTTCGTGGCGCTCGGCCAGTACCGGCGGCCCGACCAGTCGGTTTGGGACACCAGCCGATCCCTGATCGTGGTCCCTATCTGGAGTGTCTGTGATATGGCCGGTTTCTGTCCCGCCGGACAGCTGCCCAATGGCGGCGCCAATGTCACGATCCCGGTCGTCGGATTTGCCTTGCTATTCATTGATGGGCTCAGCGGCAACGATGTTCTTGCGCACCTGGTCGGGGTCTTCCCGTGCGGGGACACTCCACCCGGCTCGGCCCCCGGCGAAACCGGCCCGTTTTCGGTGCTGGTCCGGTTGGTTCGATTGCCCTAACAGAAGGTAACTATGCACTTTTCACAACTTAGACTCGGCATTGTCTCGTCCTCCGAGGAGCGCTCCAAGACCCTCGCGGCTCAGGTTCGAGATACTGGTCTCGCCCAGGTGGCGGTGCAGACACGACAGCACTGCCAGACAAAGGGAGACCTGCCTACCCGTCAGCTCATTGACGGACAGGTTGAGGTCGTCCTCGTCGACATGGACGGCGGCCAGCTGGGAATCACGAGCCTCACTATCCTCCGCCAGGCGCTGCCTGACGCCTGGCTCCTCGTCGCTTCTCCCCACTCCGACCCGCAGCTGATCATCGAGACGATGCGGGCGGGCGCCCGCGAGTTCCTTTCGGAACCGCTCGCGGCGGCGGCTCTTTCCCAGGCGCTTGATCGCTGTGTTGCCGAGAAGCGATTGACCAACAGCAAGAACGGGCAGGTTTACTGCGTCACCACCGCCAAGGGCGGGAGCGGCGCAACTTCGGTTGCGATCAACCTGGCTGCCAGCCTTGCTGAGCACAAGCATTTCCGGGTGTCGTTGATTGATTTGAACAGCCCCGTGGGAGACGCGGCCGCCTATCTTAACCTGCGCACCCAGTTCACAGTATCCGATGCGCTTGAGGCGGCTTCGCGGCTGGACACTGTGCTGCTCGAAAGCTTCATGACCCATAGCCACGGGTTCTCGGTCTTGCCCGGCCTGCGTGACTTCGATCCGAACCCGCTCCTGGATACGGGTGCCCTATCGCGACTGCTCGACGTCGCGTCGCAATCCTATGCCTATACCATTGTGGACCTGCCCGCCACTCTGGCGGTCGAGCAGATCCAGGTGGCGGTTTGCATGAGCTCGGCCATCGTAGTCGTCCTCACGCCTGAGCTCCCGGCGCTGTGGCGAACCGATCGGTTGCTGCGCTTCCTGAGGGCGAACGGCGCCGGCTCCAAAGTGCAGATCCTGCTCAATCGCGACGACAAGTCGAGCGAAATCGGCGGCAAAGAGATCGAGAGCGTCCTCGAGAGGGCCATTGCCTGGCGGCTTCCCAACAACTACTCCGCTGCAATTCAGGCGATCAACTCCGGACGCCCGCTGGTGACCGCTAACCATTCCGAACTGGCTCGAAAGTACAAAGACCTGGCGCAACAGATTGGTGGGATAGCGCCGCAGACCCGGACTCGCTTTTTCGGACTGCTGGGAAGGAAGCAGGAGGTCAGATGATCTACCCAATTGCTGTAACAGGATTAACGTACTTCCAGCTTAAGAGCCGGCTCCACTCGCAGCTTCTGGAGGAGATTGATTTGGAGAGTCTCGACCGGCTGGAGGAACCGATTAAGCGAGAGCGAGTGACCCAGACGCTCCGCACCATGCTGGAGCGGGAAAAGGCCCCCTTGGCTCAAAGCGAGCGTGAGCAGGTGATGCGGGAAATCCTGGACGAACTGTTCGGGCTTGGTCCACTCGAGCCGTTTCTCGCCGACCCGACGGTGTCCGACATCCTTGTAAACGGGCCTCATGACATCTACGTTGAACGGCGGGGACTGCTGGAGAAGACCTCGGCGGGCTTCACCGACACCCAGCACCTGATGGGGATCATAGACCGGATCGTCTCCCGGGTCGGCCGCCGCGTCGACGAGTCCTCGCCGATGGTCGATGCCCGTCTGGCCGACGGCTCGCGAGTCAATGCCATTATTCCCCCGCTGTCGCTCGACGGGCCTATTCTCTCGATTCGACGTTTCGGACGCTACCCGCTCACCCAGGACCATCTCCTTATCAACAAGACCATCACCTCGTCGATGCTCGCTTTTCTCGAGGCCTGCGTGAAAGGGAAGCTCAACGTCCTGATCTCAGGAGGGACGGGAGCCGGGAAGACAACGCTACTAAACGTCCTCTCCGGTTTTATCCCCGAGAATGAACGAGTCGTCACGATCGAAGATGCAGCCGAGCTGCAGCTGAAACAGGATCACGTGGTGAGACTCGAGACACGGCCCCCGAATATCGAAGGCAAAGGGGCAGTCCGCCAGCGACAGCTGGTGACTAATGCTCTGCGCATGAGGCCCGATCGCATCATCGTCGGCGAAGTCCGAGGTGAAGAGGCCGTAGACATGCTCCAGGCAATGAATACAGGGCACGAGGGATCCTTGACGACCATCCATGCCAACAACCCGAGGGATGCCCTCCTGCGCCTGGAGACAATGGTTTCGATGGCCAACCTGAATCTGCCGGAGAAAGCGATTCGGCAACAAATCGCGTCCGCCATCAACGTGATTGTGCAGATCGTTCGCCTCACGGACGGATCACGGAAAATCTCAACCATAACCGAGGTCACCGGAATGGAGGGGCCGACCGTCACCGCTCAGGACCTGTTTGTTTTCGAGCGGCAGGGTTACGACCCCGACATGAGGGTGCGTGGCCGGTTTCGCTCGACCGGTATCCGTACCAGGTTCAGCGAGAAACTTATCGCTGCCGGCATACAGCTGGATCCCGGCTGGTTTTTCCCCGAGAACGCCTAACAGGAGAAAAACAGATGGTTGTTCTGCTCACACTATTGGTCTTTGTGGCCGCGTTCGGATTGGCTCTGAGCGCGGCCTACTTCCTGGTTGTGGCGCCGGGGCAGCGCAAGCGGATGAGGGTCCGACTGCAGTCCATTCAGGAAATGTCCCTCAGTCCGTCCATGAGCCTCGAAGCGAACCTCCTGGCTGAACAGCTGATTGACGAGCTGCCAGGTTTTCAGCGCACACTGGCCACGCTGCCCCTGTTCACTCACCTGCGTCGCTACACGGCACAGGCCGCCGTTGACATGCAAGTCACCACGGTGATGTTAATCTCCCTTGGACTTGCAGTCGGGGGCTTGCTGGTTACGCTGCTCGTGGGACTTCCGGCGGCCCTGTCCCTGATGGCCGCTGTGGCCGCCGGGGCGATTCCCGCACTGGTGGTGGCCTATAAACGCGACAGACGGTTCTCCAAATTCGAAGAGCTCTTCCCGGACAGCCTTGACCTGCTTTCTCGGGCGGTTCGGGCCGGCCATGCGTTCACGACGGGGCTCCAGTTGATTGCCAACGAGATGCCTAACCCCGTCGCCGAGGAGTTCCGTCAGACCTATGACCAGCAAAACCTCGGCTTGCCGCTCCGGGACGCTCTTCACAACCTGGCGGTCCGGATGCCGACCTCCGATGTTCGCATCTTTGTTACCGCGCTCCAAATCCAGCGGGAGAGTGGGGGAAACCTGGCGGAGGTGCTCGACAACCTCTCCTGTGTCATACGGGAACGGTTCAAGCTTTACCGGCAAGTCAAAATCTACACGGCCGAAGGGCGTCTCTCCCTGTACGTTCTAACCGCCCTTCCCCTGGTAGCGCTGATCCTGTTCTACCTGACCAACCCGGAATACATGTCCCCGCTTTTTGTCGATCCGCTCGGAAAAAAGATGCTGGCGGGGGGGGCCATCATGCAGGTTATCGGCTATCTGATCATAAAAAGAATCACGCGCGTGGCGGTCTGAGGAGTGGTCATGAACACAGCCCTTTTTATCGGCATCGGGTTACTTGTTTTCATCGGCTCGTTTTCCGGCCTTTATACCCTGACCCAGCGAAGGCTTAAGGTACGGGAGAGAGTCGGCCGGCAGGGGACGGGAGAACCCGTGGACGAGTCAGGCTGGGTGGAGATCAGAACACGCACCGAGCAGGTGCTTAAACCCCTCGGGGAGATGATTCCACGGTCCAGTCAGGAAATGTCCAAACAGGAAGCTCGACTGGCTAAGGCGGGAATTCGGCGTAAGGAGGCGGTCCTCTTCTTCTACGGAGTTCAGCTCAGCCTGGTTATTCTGTTCCTGGTTGGTTTCGCAGCCACCGGCTACCTGGCGCAGAACTGGTTACTTTATCCGATTCTCTCGGTGTTGCTGGGGGCTTCTCTGCCGGACTTCTGGTTGCGCCAGAGAATCCGCACGCGCAAGGATCGGATCCAGTTCGCGCTGCCCGACGCCCTGGACCTGCTGGTTGTGACGGTGGAGGCGGGGCTGGGTCTAGACCAAAGCGTCAACCGGATCGGACAAGAAATCCGAACGACACATCGGGACCTGTCGGAAGAGTTTCAGCTTTACAACCTGGAGGTGGCGGCGGGCAGGAGCCGGGCCCAGGGCCTGCGTAATATGGCGGCCCGATGCGATGTCGACGACATGAAAGCCCTCACCGCCGTTCTTATCCAGACAGATCGCTTCGGGACTAGTGTCGCCCAGTCTCTCCGGGTATTTTCCGAGTCGATGCGGACCAAACGACGCCAGCGCGCCGAGGAACGCGCCGCCAAAATGGCGGTCAAGATGATCACCCCGATGGTCCTCTTTGTTTTCCCGTCGATCTTCATCGTGGTCGCTGGTCCGGCAGTTATCGCGATCGTCCGGGAGTTCGTGCCATTCCTGGCGGGACAGAAATAGGAGCAGCAGGTGGGGTAAGCGGCACTTGATCCGCTGTCGGCGGAAGTTGCCTGTGAAAAGGGCGGTGCATAGTGAAGATCAAATACACACGACGGCAAGTCCCAGTCAACAAGGCGCTTGTTTTCCTGCTCACCCTCACTCTCGTCTTTGTGCAGTCCTGCACTCGACACGCGTCGGTGATGAGCCGCCGGACAGCAACCGGGCACCAAGCCTACCATCCGGTCCATCCTCACAACCTCTCGACCTATATTCGCGCGGTCCTTAAGATCTCGGAGGAGAAAACGGCAGGCCAGGATGCGGCTTCCAAGAAGCTGTTGGCTGAGAATCCGGAGTTGGCCGCGCTGGCCGGGCGAGTGGAGTCCGACCCAGCAGATTCGGCTGCCCGGCTCGCCCTGGCCCGAGGATATTTAGAGGCTGGCCTGCTGTCCTCCGCCCACCACGAGTTCTCTATGCTTTCCTCTGCCACACCGAACGCCGAGACCGAGATCGGTCTATCCGAGATATGGACAAGATGGGGTGACCTGGCGCTGGCGACACAATACGTCCGATCAGCTCTGAATTTGCAGCCGGACTCCGTTCCGGCCTGGGAACAGGCCGGACGCCTCGCTCTGCGGGGGGGTGATGCCAAGGCTGCGGCCTCGGCCTTTGACACTGCGCTGAGATTCCGTCCCTCGGACCCGGTGCTGCTTGCCAACCTCGGTTACTCCCATCTGCTCGCCGGCGAGTGGGACGCAGCGCGAGTGAGCCTCCAGAAGGCTGTTGATCTAGACGGCTCCCTGGTTCAAGCACGCAACAACCTGGGAATAGTTTTGGCGCAGCTTGGCCAGAAAGAGCCGGCCCTGGCTCAGTTCTCCGCCGTCTCCGATCGCGCTACCGCCCTCAACAACCTTGGTGTTGTCTATCTCGAAAACAGAGATTGGAGTGAGGCGAGCACAACCTTCAGAGAGGCCGTGGCGCTGAAGCCGGACTACAGCAAGGCGCAGGAAAACCTCAGCCAGGCCGAATCGATGACCGCTCCGCCTGCTGTAATCATGCTCCCCTCTGCTCCCTCCCCGGACCCCGCCCCCCAGACCACCAACCAATACACGTCAAGCGCTGCCCCGGACACGAGGGCGGGGCTGAATATGCAGCGACCCGTCCCGAGTGTGCCTGCAGAAGCCGGAATCCAGCCGGACCCCGTCCGTCCCCCAAGCCGGATTCCGGCCGCCGAGGCCCGGATGATCCTCAGGGACCAGTTCTCGGTGGTTTCGAAGAACGACCCACCTCCCACCGTCGTCTACCTCGGAACCCCGCGCGACGCGGGGAGTGCGGGATGGACTCCCCCGCTTCCACCCGAGGCGGGCCTTGAACTCGTTACCCCATCGTCCGGGCCTGCCCTCCTGCACAGCTCGCTGGAGGAGGTCGAGGCACCCTGGGAGAACCTCAAGAGATTCCAACCGGCGAGACTGAGCCGCCGCCTGGGCGAGATCGTTGTCACTCGGACCCTGGAAAGGGCGTTCAAGGATTGCAGCGCCAACAAGGAGAGCCTGAACCGCCGCGAGATTCTGGCGAGCGGGCCCGTATTGGAGGTCGTTGGCCCGCACCCTGTCGCGGTTCAGCTTCGCCCGTCGTTACGTTCCCCGGGATACTCCAGGCTCGCCGACCTGCGATCCCACCTGCAGATCACCACTGTTCTGGCGGCCAGCCACCCGGGCGCCCTGAAGCCGACCAAGGAGCGAGAGACTTCAATGGGTGTTGTCGTACTTATCGTTCTCATGGGAGCGGCTGTGGGCGCCGTCATCGGCCTGCTGCTTAGCGGCCCTTTGGGGGCATTGGTCCTGGGCATCATCGGCGTGCTGCTGGCTCTGGCCATCGTGCTGTTGGAGTTGTAGGAGATGAAAGCGATCCCTTTCCGGTCTGAATGGAGTCTGGCGGCGCCCCGCATACGCATTGAGAGTGTGTGGGTTCTTCTGCCGGTCGCGGTGGTGCTCTACCACGCACTCGTACGCCCCCTGCAACTGCTCGATTTCTGGTGGCACCTGAAAGCCGGGGAAGTCATCGTCACAACCGGGACCATTCCCAGGGTGGACCAATTCTCTTTCACCGCTCAGGGCACGATCTACATCCTGCAGAACTGGTTGGCGGAGGCGATCTACTACTGGCTCTTCGGGGTTGGAGGGCTGCCGGCCGTTATCACTTTCAACGCATTCCTGCTCGTTCTGGCACTGCTTCCCATCCTGTACCTGTCCCATCGCGCGGCCGGCAGCATCCGAATCGGCGTCCTGGGCGCCTATCTCGCCGCCATCTCGTTGATTCTGTACAGCAACACGCGCCCACAAGTCTTCTCGTTCGTCTGCTTCTCGATCTTTTATTGGATCCTGATCGAGTTCGAAAACGGCCGGCGCAATCTTTTGTGGGTGCTTCCGCTCCTGATGGCTGCCTGGGTGAATCTTCATGGGGCCTTCCCGCTCGGCTTCGTGCTGATACTCTTGTTGCTCGTGACTCACGCCGCGCGAAGGCTGCTGACAGGCGCCAGCAGCACGACTCTCGGCTGGCCGCAGCTGGGGCAGCTGGGGCTAGCCTTTGCCGCCTCAGTCGGCGCTTCGTTTCTGAATCCCGAGGGTTACCGCCTCTACGGCTATGTCTGGGACGTTCTGGCCAACCCCGCCTCCAGGATGTTCGTGACCGAGTGGCAACCACCGCGAATCGACCGCCTGGACGGCCTTCTGATTTGTTTCGGTCCGTTCTTGCTGACTCTCCTGGTCCTGATGTATTCAGCCCAACGCCCGAACCTGACCGAAATGGCTCTGTTCCTCGTATTCGCCTCCTACGCGATGACGTCCTCCAGGAACGGGATCTGGTTTTGCCTGGCAGCGTCCCCGGTGCTGGCTCGACACCTGGCATCTTTTGATCGCCAAAAGCTCCTGGCTCCCCTCGCCGTCCGGGGGGTTGGAAGGCGGCTGATCCAGTGGTGGGAGAACCAACAGAGGGTCTCTGTGGACCCCAGGTATGGCGTCAATACCCTCATATTGGTTCTGCTGGCGCTGGTAACCATCGCCGTGTCTCCCTGGGTCTACCCGCGCCTGTTGGGAACAAGCTTGGAGCAAGCGCTTTACGATCCTGCAACCCCGGTTGGCGCGGTTGACTTCCTGGAGAGCGGGCATCACCAGGGACACATCTTCCATCCGCAGATGTACGGCGACTACCTGATGTGGCGGCTGGGGCCCGAACAGAAGACGTTCTTTGACGGACGGGTCCATCTCTTTGACAAATCGACTGTGGAAGACTATCTCTTCGCGTTCCACGACTCCAACTGGGAGAAGAGGCTCGAAAAATACGATATCCGCTACCTGCTCCTGAGGAAGGTCGAGGCAGACAAGAAGATGCTCCAGTCGGCACGGTTATCGAAGAGATGGCAAGTCGTCTACGAAGACGATTTGTCCGTACTATTGGAGCGGGCGGAGGGCTCGGGCACCGGTGGGTTGTGAAGACCCTTTTTACCGAGCCGCGCACGCCCGCTTTTCACATCCCTTGCCTCATCGCTCCGGTGTGATGTGTGGGGATCGCCGTGAGCACGCCCTGGCTCACCATGATGGCCATCGTCACAGTACCTTCGCCCGTGCTGGTCACTTCCATATACCCATCGAAGCTGGCGGGCACCTGGTTGCCGAAGAGCTCCCGTATGAACTTCGCCGTCTGATTACCTGCCGCCAGCCCGACCACAGTTTGCCCGGCGGTTGTGCCATCAGCATTCTTCAGCGTCAGCTGGATATCCACCGTTTTAGCAGAGGTATTCACAATGGCCACCCCGGTTTCGCCGTTGGCATCCGCGCTGGCCGGCATGACGGAATTCACAAATTGAGACCGCTCGAACATGCTCGGAATCACTCCCGCTTGAGACCGCAACTGGGCTCCCTGCCGGACGGAAAAGACCGCCGACGCGGACAGTTTTTCACCGCGCATGATCGGATGGTTGCCCATCATCCCCCAGCTGGTCTGTTGCGAGATCGGTTCATCGACCTCAATGAGCGCCCAGCCGACTTTCGTGTTCGAGTCGGGCGACGTCAGATTCAACCGAACCATCTGCGAGGCTTCGAGGGTGAATGGATGCTCTGACTGATTCGCGCTGTCATTCACTCGGACCGTGAGCGGGTTGCCGCTTGAATCGAAGAAAAGCACGCGGCCGGTCGTCTTCAGGCTCTCGGCGGTCGCCCAGGGCATCCGCTGAGTGTTTCCCCAGTTGAGGAGGACGATCGATATCGTTATGTCGGGACCAATTGCCAGCTGCGGGAGCACGAGGTTGTGCTCGAGCGGCCTGCCCGCATGCCCGGTCATATCGCCCAAACCAGGCCCGTGGCTGCCCCCCGGTCCCATTTGAGCCCAAGCCGACCCGGCAAGCAGCGAAAGCCCGACCAGTGTGTGAAGCAAAAACTTCATATACTTCCACCTCCATAGTCAGGATAACCGAACCTCGGCCGTGCCCCGTAGCCTGGCGCGTCGGATACGAACGTCAAGTACAATCTGCCAACAGATCGTGCTTGACGTTCGTATCCGACTTTGGAGTCTCACAAAGTCACGGTCTGGTCGGCCGTCATGAGCAGTTCTGCGATTTCGCCCATGTCGCTGACCCGGCCGACTGCCAGCGAATCCTTCAGGCTGAAGAACGAGACGCAGGTTCCGCAAGCCAGCAGGTCGACTCCCGCGTTCGCGAGCCCTTCCAGGGCATCGAGAACGGTTGACCCGCGAGCCAGGAGTTTCACTCCGGAATTATAGAAGACGATAGCGTCTGGCCCATCCCCCCGGGCCCAGAGTTTTCTCAGAAACGACCCGATCAGCTTCTGGCCCAGCTCGACATCGCCTCGGCCCATCGAATCACTGTTGATCACCAACACCCTCATGCTAACGGTTCCTTCCTCTGACTTGTCGGGCTACAGCTCTTATTTCATCGGCGAATTCGAAGTGTGGATTTCGCCATCCGCCCCCGGATTTACTGTCAGGACTATCGGCTTGGTGAACTAAACCACCCGCTGAAAATCGCTGCTCAACCGCCGCTGACCTGGTTGGTCCGCTTACACCGCCCGCGCCGCGGCGAGCCGCTTCGCTTCGCGCCGTGCGTGGCATGGCACTGTAAAACGGTTAGCTCCGCGGCCCAGGCTGGCTCTCCGCCCGTCGCAGTTCGACTTTCCGCAAGATCCAGCTGAGATCCCGATTGTCGGGCCCCCATCCCTTGGTCATGGGATTGAACGACGAGTCGGCGAGGAAGCGGATCGTCACGTACTGGTTTGCGTAGCGGGTAAGTGTGGGAGTCAGCGAAAAGTCCGAGGCAAAACGGGCCGCCTGACCGGGACGCATTGAGCCAATCGGCCGATCTCCGGGTCCCACGATCCTTATTTCCCCAGGCAGGTCAGAGGGAAGAATTTCGGCAGATATCCTCAGAACCGGATTCTGCAGGTCCATGAAGATGCGCAGGCTGAAGTCCTTCGGCACCCAGCCGTCTGACCACCAGGTTGAACCCGCCGACAGAAACTGCGGCGCCGGGGACAAGGCCGCCCCAGCCTCGGGACCCCCATAACCCCGGACCTCTTGGAGGGTCGCCTGAACGGACGTTTCTCCAAGTTGGGGAAATCCAAAAGGACTGACGAAGAAGACGCTCCGGTGAGAGGCGCGTGTTCGCCAAACCGGGACGAAGCGCATTCCGACTCGTTCTATTTCGGAGGTGGCCGGGGCAAACCCCGGGGTGATTCCCCTGATGACCCAATACGCAGGTTTCTGAATGTCCAGGCGGAGAAGACAGTCGCCGGGAATCGGGAAATCCGGCCTCGTCCGGTTCTTGTTTCCCAAGGAGGGAGTCTGCAGGCCAGGTTTGGAGGACCAGGCGTCGAAACTCCCCTGAATTCCAGCCGCCTTCAGATCCTCTCGTCGATAGACCACACGGAGAAGATGGCCGGTTTGGCCGGTCCCTTCAAAGGTGGCCGGCCAGTTTTCTATGAAAATGCGGCCGTCTGGTCGAGCCCTGCGCACAAACTCTGTTACCGCCCCGGAGTAGGCTGTCATGGCCTCGCGTTGGGTCGTGGAGACATAGTATCCGTAAGCAGCTCCGTACAACTTCGCGCTGACGAGCAGGGCCACGACGGCCACCACGGGCACGACGGCGAAACGATATCTCGACTCCCGGAGCCGGGTCAGGTAGGGAATCAGAAAAATCGCGACTACGACGTTAAAGATCGCTGCGGCGGTGTACAGGTAATAGCCGAGGGCCATGCGCCACACCATCATCCCAGCCGCGGAACCCCAGCCCACGGCCAGCAGCCCGGTGGTCACGGCCAGGCGCAAACTTGCGCCCGGCTCCTGGCTCCGCACCTTCCACCAGGCGGTCGCGGCGAACAGTATCCCAAGCCCACCCAGAATGAAGACGTCCGGGACCTGATAAAGGTAAAACCAGATGTTCGCCTGAATCAGATCCTGCGTTACCTGGTAGGAGAAATAAGCCAGGTTCTCAGCTTTAAGCGGGAACAGCCAGGCGGGCAATTGGGCCAGCAAGGTCGCCGCGGTTCCGATGAGAACAATCAGAAGCGGCCTGTTCCTGAAACCTGCTCCTCTCCATTGCGCCGCGCTCAGGTAGAGGGAAAGCGAAAAGGCGACGATAAAGACTCCCACCATCCATATGCCGGTTTCCTTCGCCCAGACGCAGCCGAGGAGCGCGAGCACGCTGCCGGCGAGGCAACAGAGGGCGCTCAGCCTCGATTTCGCTTGGAACCACGCAATCAACAGATAGGTTCCGAGGAGGATGGTGAACAACTGCAGAGGTTCGCCTTTACCGAGCGTGTAGGCATTTTCCGCGAATGGAGAGCTGAGAAAGAAAAGGCTGGCCCCAAGGACCGCGCCCGTGTTGCCTCCCCCCAGCCGTCGAACGATGCCGAAGGTCAGGAAGGAGGTCCCGAGAAGAAGCAGAAATTGGAAGAAGAAGGTCAGTCGAGCATTCTCACGCGCTATCTCCCAGACCAGACCGCGATAGAACCACGACAACGGGACGAAACGGCCGGACTTCGCATGGGGCTGCAGCCACCAAAAACCGTCAAACACCTTTTTGACGTTGACCAGCATGGTCGCATCGTCCAGGTAGAACCAATTTCCATCCCACAGAGCTGGCCCGGCAAACACCATCCAGGTGGCAAGAATAACAAGAATCGCCCACGGTCGCTTCATGAGGAACGCCAGATTAGCACAGGGGGCCCGGAACCGACCACAAGGAAGCCTTGCCCCGCATTGGACAACAACCGCCCTTCCTTGTCTGGCTTGGCCGGGCCTAATACAATGGTCTTACCCGCAATTCCCTTCAAGGAGGTTGCCGATGTGCAACTATTCGCTCGAGTGCCTTGAAAGCCGCGATGCCGTGCCCGGAGAGAGGCTCGTCACGCGACGTTTTTATACTGGAAGCCTCGGATTCGCGTCTCCTCAGGACCCCACGGTCGCTGTCTGCCTCAAAGATAGGGTCAGATTGGTGCTCAGGGAGGTCCCGAAAGATCTTCAATCTCGACTGAAGATCAGAGCAGAAACAGTCGCCAGTTTTCGATTACTTCAGCGCCAACGTCGATGGTGGGATTTCTGGAGTCTCGGCAGCTCTGAACAGGACACGCTTCTCTTTGACTCGGGAACCACTATCCTGATCAGCCGGCTGCCCGAAGGATTAATCGCCGACGTCCTCTTGCCCGACTCGCAAACCGCATTGACCGAGAAGACGACGACCCGGGTTCACGTGGATCGCTGAACCGTTCAGCGTTTCACCGTTCAGCGTTCACCGTTGCTGTGAACCATTGAACGGTGAACGGTGAACGGTGAAACGGTGAACGGTCTCAGTGCATCTCGGCTTCGACCGACCCGAGGCCCTTTCGATAGTAGTGGAAATGGACGTTGGGGTGGTCGGCCAACAGGGACATGGGCACCGCAGAATCGGGGATGCGTTGTGAAATCATGAAGGCTGTCAGCCGCATCCCGAAGGGGTTGTCGTGCATGCCGGCCTGCCAGATGGAAACCCCCTCCGCCTTCCAGGTCTCGACTGGACCGACAGTCGCCGCCTGCGTCGGGACCATTGAAACATTTCCGCCGCCCGACGTCCGCGCATTCTGTATCACGGTCATCGGATGGAGATCGACCACCCGAGCCGTAAGCCGCCGGTATTCCGCCGGGGAAGGAGGCTTGTCGGCATACGCACCGTCTCGAGGAAGCGGGTCATTAAAGGCCCAGTGTTTGACCTCCCCCTGTCCGCCCTGCATAACCACGCAGCGGACCTCGTCGAAAGTCCGGCTGTAGGCCGCCAGATCGCCGGTCGGGAAGTGAAGGTGCGCCGTCGGCATTCGCAACTCGGGCCGGATTCGGTTGAAGCAAAGATCCAGATCCGCCTTCGCAAAAGAGAGGGGGTGATCAATCGGGACCGGCTTGTGATCCTCGACCCATTCATCCATTCCCCAGAAGTGAGCGTGCTCCAGCCGCAGGTCCAAGGCGTTGACAATACGCGCTACCAACGGGAGCTGCTCGGTCGGGCCAATCGGTCCACAGATTCCTGCTGGCCGGCTGGACGTCGCCTGCTTCCAGGCATCGACGTATTCAAGGGCTTCGGCCAGGTAGAACTCTTCCAGAGTCTCGTAGAAATGCACCTGGAATCCCGGACGCGAGAGTGCCAACAGCCTCTTCTCGTCGATCGTCGGGATTTCCTTCAGAATTGCGGTATCCAGCGTCGTATAGTCCCACCACGCGGGAGCAACTTTGCTGATCGGTCGCGCCATGTGCTTCCCTCCTCGAGGATGATCAAGTATCGATATCGTAACCGATATTTCTTTAAGATACTGTAATTTTGCCCTGCTCGCGGTGACTAATAGAAAGTGACAGGAGATCAACGTGGCTGGTCCCGATGAGAAGAAGCGGTGGTTCGAGGAGATCGTTGCCGCGAATGAACGCCGGATTCTGGCGATCTCCCGGAGTTACGCGCCTGCCGGCGAGCGCGAGGACCTGTGCCAGGAGATCCTCCTCCAGATGTGGAAGGGGCTTGAAGGTTTCCAAGGCCGCTCCGCCCCTTCCACTTGGGTCTACCGGGTGGCGCTGAACACGGCCATAACATTTCGCAGGAAGAATGGCCGCCGGATCACGGCAAGCGGCAGTTTCGAGGAGGAGTCAAATGCGGATTTTCCGGCGCCGTCAAGCGCGGAACAGCAGGTCCTCATTCTGGACGACTTTCTGGCTTCGCTGGGAAAAATCGACCGGGCAGTTTTCCTGTTGTACCTCGAAGATTTGACCTACGCCGAGATTTCGGAGGTCACCGGTCTGACGGAGAGTCACGTAGGCGTTCGAATCAACCGCCTGAAGAAGGTTTTCGTACGGCGGTACTGCGGAGGTTAAGCATATGGAACTCGAGGGATTCAAGTCAGCATGGCAGAGACGGCCACTGGAAAGCGACAGGCTCGCGCCCCGGGGTCGCCTTTCCCGGTCGGTGCAGTTTCTCCGGACTAGCGCAGCCAACGATTTGCAGCGGTACGAGGAACTGACCAGACTGATATTCTCATTTCTATTTGCCTTCCTCGCGGTAGCCGCACCCTTGGTGGTGATGCCGCCGGGCGCCGGGCGGATCGTTGCCTGGTTGTTCGCGGCCGCACTCCTGGCAGACGGCATAGCGGGCATAGCCCTGCTGATACGACGACTGCGACAACCCGCGACGACGACCCTGTTGGAGTTTATTTCGACGGAGCACGGCCTGATCGAGAGGCGGCTGCAGCTGGAGCGTTACGCCCAGGGCGTCATGCTGATTCTGGCCGCCGTCGCCTTGGCACTCCAGGTCTTCGGCCCGCGGCCCGTCAACTTCAACGATGACGTCTTGAGGATGGGGTTCGTGACGGCGTTCTTGGCCGTCGCGTGGTTCAGGGGCAAATCGCGCTCGCGTTCAACCGCAATCTCGCAGGAGCTGGAGAGCTATCTGAAGGACTTGAGAACCGCCGATTGAGGCTCGGAAAAATCGACGGGTGCCGGCAAGATGGATTTTTCACAAGCGGCGAGAGGGGGAGAAGAAATGCCCGACACGAACACCGAGCGCTGGCGCGACCGCAGCCCCTTTGCTCTCCTAACCCGGCACTTCTTCAGTCGCTTCTTCGACAGCGAATTCCTCTCACCGGGCGGGGAGGCCTCCGTCTCGGTAACACAGATTCTCGCCCTGCTTCCCGTTCCCGGTGCCGTTCTCTCGCTCTACTACATCTTCATGAAGTACGCCTTCCTGGTTGCGCATCTCCGCTCCTGGGCAGCTGTCGACTCTTGGAGCGACCGCTGCTTTTTCGTCTCGATCTCCATGATTGTCACCGGCCTGGTGACCCTGCTTTACTGGGACAATCTGTTTCCAGACGGGAAGGACTACCTCAACCTGGTTCCATTGCCGATCAAGCTCAGCACTCTGTTCCTTGCGAAGGTGAGCAGCCTGGTCCTTTTCATGGGTATGTTCTCGGTCATGATTAACGCCGCTTCCGGCATCCTTTTTCCACTGGCCGCGACGATCAGTTACGCGAGCTCGGCAGACAGCATGCGCTTTCTCGCGGCGCACTTCGTGGCGGTTTTTTCCGGGAGCGGCTTCGTTTTCCTGCTCCTTGTGGGCGTGCAAGGCGCCTGCATGACCATTCTGCCCCGCCGGCTTTTCAACAGGGTTTCGGTAGCCATCCAATCTTCTCTTCTCGTCGTTTTTCTGTCTTCATTTCTGGTTCTTTCCGACCTCATCGTTAGCGTCAGGAACAGTCACAACCCGCTGTACCAGGTCCTGTTTCTCCCTGCCTGGTTCACCGCCTTGTACGATCACGTGCTCGGGATCATCCCGCGCCACGCAACGTCTGTTTCCTGGCGTTATCCGCTCCTGGCCCTGATGATCGCCTTCGCGCTCTCGGTCCTGTTTTACAGTCTGAGTTACCGCAGGTATGTGGGCCGGTGCCAACAGGCGTCTACCGACGACCAGACGCGTTCGGGTCTTGCCGGCAGGTTTCTTTCGATCGTCAGAAAGTTGATTACCAAAGAACCCGAGCAGTCGGCCGCTTTCGACTTCGTCGCCGCCACCCTTTCCCGAAGCGCCCGACACCGGATGGTTCTGGGGAGTTGCCTGGGAGTCGCGCTCGCCTTCTGCCTGGCCGCGGTTTTCCTGCTGGTGGCACGCTTCGGAGAAGCGACCCTGTACCGGCTGAGCCTGACGGGGCTTTGCATCCCTCCCATGCTGTACTTCTTCCTGCTCGGCGGCGTACGACTGGCGTTTACCCTGCCGTCCGAGTTGTCGGCAAATTGGGTTTTCAGGACCTCCGCGTTTCGACCTGCCGTGTACTGGACCGGGGTTCGAGCGGCCCTTTTGACGCTTATTGTCACGCCGGTCTTCTGCTTCAGCCTGCTCCTTTTCGCTTCCTTGTGGGGGTGGTCAACCGGCTGGCGGGTCTCCCTGCTTGAGCTGATGTCGGGGATTATGTTGATGGAACGGTTGTTCCTGACCTGCCGCAAGGTCCCCTTCGCCTGCGCCTACCTTCCGGGCGCCGGCGATCTGAAACTGCGTTGGCCGGTCTACCTGTTTGCGTCTGCCGCATACCTGTTCGCGACCGCCGGGCTCGGTTTGGTGCTGGCAACCCGGCCTTGGGCTTACGGGGGGGCGCTGGTTGTTGGCTTGCTGGCCATCCGGCACCTGGCCACCCGACGCCAAACGCTGCTTCGCACGTCTCTTCCGATCTTCGAGGAGCAGCCCCACACAGACGTGTTGACGCTGTTCTCCGGCTTGCCCGGCACCTTTCTTGAACAGGGACGAGCGACAGAACCCACTTTGACTCAAGGCTAGAAACCTTCGCCTGTCCTACGGGGCGTGTTGCCCAAATCGGCGTGCGGGCACCGGACGACATAAGCGCTAAAAGAAGAATCGAGAGTGGGGGCGTCCCCTGGGAGTGCAGGCGAGACGCCCAATGCCATTTCATTTACTTTTTGGAGCGCGGGGGCGCGAGGCCATTTTGGAGTGCGGCGGCAACGAGAGGCCGACGCTTTATCAGGCCTCGAGGCGACGCCGCTTTCCCCTATGCAGGATCGAGCCAAACGGCATCAGCATTGAACCGGATCGATTGTGCA
>RPQK01000006.1 GCA_003819755.1 Acidobacteriota bacterium
CGGATAGAAGTACGCAGCATGCATGCTGCGTACTTCTATCCGCGTTATCCGCGTAAGTCCGCGTGATCCGCGGGCCTGCCCACTCCAGCTTTAACGCTGATATTGTTGTACGCCTCGCATATGATCTCGATAGTCCACCGTGAACAGATGGCTGCCGTCGTTTCGCGACACAAAGAACAGGAAATCCACCTTGGCCGGGTCGAGAGCGGCATCGATCGCGGCCAGGCCCGGGCTGGCGATGGGGCCGGGAGGCAGGCCCGAGTACAGATAGGTGTTGTAAGGGGAGTCGAGCCTCAGGTCGCTTTTGTTGATTACGCCGTCGTAATCCTTGATCTGTTTGACCCCGTAAATGATGGTGGGATCGCTAGCCAACGGAATGTTCTTCAGAAGCCGGTTGTGAAAGACGGCAGAAACCAGTTGTCGCTCCGTCGGGAGGGCGGTTTCCTTTTCAACCAGGGAAGCGAGTGTCAACACCTCGCGGACGGTCATGTTCAGTTCTCTGGCCTTTTGCTGGCGCTCGGGAGTCCAAATCCGAAGGAAGCCCGACACCATGGTACGGACAACTTCTTTTTCAGGCACTCGGCGAGAGAAAAAGTAGGTCTCGGGGAAAAGGTAACCTTCCAAGTCCGGGGCCTGGCGGTCGAGTTGTGCAATCGCCGCGGTATCTTGCGTAGCCTTCAGGAGGGCATCCGTGTTGCCGATTCCGCTCCGGACGAGCAGGTCCACAACCTCCGTTCGGCTGAACCCTTCCGGCACGGTCACCTTGACCACATACACTTGACCCTTAAGCAGCTTGTCCGCCACGGCTTGGATCGAAGAGGCTCGGTCAAAGCGGTATTCACCAGCCTTTAGTGATGAAGTCGGGTACAGCAGCCGAACATACCAACCGAACAGGCGAGGGTGAGCAATGACCCCGGCTTCTCCCAGCAAACGGCCAATCTGAGGGACCGAGGTGCCTTTGGGAATGTATACAAAAACCTCCGCGCTCGAAAACCCTTTGTAGGGGGAAGATACCAGGTGCCACGTGATGACCAGCGCCAGCACCGCGCAGACGCAAGCGAGCGCCAGAATCGCCAGGATACGAACCCCTTTCCCCGGCAACCTCATGATACTTCCTCGAGATAGCGCCTCAAGATGATTGCAGCGGCGAACTCATTGCGTCGCTTTCGGCGCTCGGAGACCGCAACTCCCGCCTCCGCCATCAGAATCTCGGCTTCTTTGCTGGATAACCGCTCATCGACCCATTCGACAGGAACGTCCGACCGGCGGGCGATTTCGCTGACAAACTCTTCGACTAATTCCAGAATATCACTGGGGGTGCCGTCCAGGTGAAGCGGGCGGCCGACAATTAGCTTGTTCACGCCGTGGAGCCTGGCCGTTTCCAGCAGTTTCTGGCAATCATCGGCGAGGCTCCGGCGCTGGAGTGTTAACAGAGGGCGCACGGTTATTTTCAGGGGATCGGTGAGCGCCAAGCCTATTGTCTTGGAACCCACGTCCAGCGCCATCCATCGGGTCTCGGAAGGGCTCAGATCCAACACTGATCGCTTTTTCCTTCTTGTTGCCAAATCCCGCCGTACGCTATAATTCTAGCCTAGACTGAGCAAAAAAAAGAGGTTGTGAATGTTTGCTAAGGTGAAATTAGTCGTCGTCCTGTTGTCGGCTGCCGTTGTCCTTTATGGCCTGGTGGGCGGGACGATGAAGAAAGTTTCTGCGCGCGAGGGTGGGGTTTACGGAGACCTCGCGGTGTTTACGGATGTCGTTCGGCGAGTTTCCGAGGACTACGTTGAAAAGCCGGATTTGCAGAAGGGCATGCTGGGTGCCGTGCACGGAATGCTCGAAGCCCTCGACCCCTATTCGAGCTTCGTGGACCGGGCCACTTACGACAAGCTTTCCGAGATGAGTGCTAAAGCGTCTCCGGGCATCGTTCTCTCGAAGCGCTACGGATATTCGTACATTGTCTCGGTCGCCCCGGGGAGCTCCGCCGAAAAGCAGGGGCTTCGCACGGGCGATCTGCTTGAATCAATCGAGGGCGCCGCGACGACAGGCATGAGTCTGTGGGAAGCAGAGCACCTGCTTGCCGGCGCACCAGGGACCAGCGTCACGGTGCGCGCGATAAGATTGCGTCGAACCGAGCCCTCAGAGATGAAGTTGGCCCGGGAGGAACTGTCGGTCCCACCGGCAACCGCTCGCATCGTGGAAGATGGGATCGGTCTGCTGCGCATCGCTACCCTGGATGAGGGCTCGTTTGAGGGGATCAAATCAAAGATCAAGACCCTGCAATCTTCCGGGATTCAAGGACTTCTCATCGATCTTCGGGGCACGGCCACCGGTTCTCTCGAAGAGGCGGTCAAAGTGGCCGATTTATTCCTCGAGAAGGGCAAAAAAATTGCCACCGTGAAGGATCGTGAGGGCAAAGCGACAGAATTTGTTTCACTTAACGACCCGTTAGTTGCTAATATTCCCATCGCGATTCTGGTTACCGGAGGAACGAGCGGAGCAGCGGAGGTTCTCGCCGCAGCGCTTCAGGACTACCAAGTGGCGAATGTGATCGGCGAAAGAACCAACGGACGAGGTTCAGTACAGGAGCCTTTCACCTTGGCCGATGGATCCGTACTACTCATCTCCACACGGTTGTATTACCGCTCAGCTGGAAAGCCGATTCAGGACCAGAATCTCAGGAACTCGGGCATAACCCCGGACCTGCGGTCCCCCGACGAGGATTTCGTTACAAATTTTTACTTCGACAACATGTCTGACGACGCGACAGACAAGGGTTTCGACGAGGAGTTTTACCGAAAACTGAACAGCGCAGTCGATGCTGAGCAGTTTAGAAGTGGCCTCAAGTATGTTCGGGAGAAGGTACTCAAGAAGGCTGCTTAACAACACGTCATCTATCAGGCAAAAGGAGGAGAGATGAACAAAGGGGAGTTGGTAGATGCAATCGCCAAGGACGCGAAGATCAGCAAAGGTCAGGCGCAAGAGGCTGTCGACTCGTTCGTGAAGAATGTGCAGAAGGCGCTGAAGAAAGGTCAGAAGGTGACCTTGGTAGGATTCGGCACTTTCGGGGCTTCCAAACGGGCTGCCAGAACCGGGCGCAATCCGCAGACCGGCAAGCCGATCAAGATTCCGGCCAAGAAAGTGGCCCGGTTTGTCCCTGGCAAGACTCTGAAAGAGTCGATCCAGTAAAGCTGGCTGTTCCCAAGGTTTTGCGGCTGACGGCTGACTGCTGCCCGCTGACCAGAGCTGACGGCCGACGGGCTGACGGCTGACAAAAGAGACCCCGCTTGGTCGGAACTTTTTGTCAGCTGTCAGCTGTCAGCCGTCAGCTTTGGGTCAGCGGGCAGCTGTCGGCCGTTAGCTGTCTTAGGCGCAAACTTGCTGCTTATCGGTTCCGTTGGTCTTGTGGTATTATTGGAACGTTTTTGACGTAGGTGCGTAGCTCAGGGGAAGAGCACTTCCTTGACGCGGAAGGGGTCAGCGGTTCAATTCCGCTCGCACCTACCATTTTTGTTTTTGGATGAAGGTAAAGTGTCGGAGCAGGTCAATCTGAAGGTTATTCAACGAGATGGGTCGATCAGTGAAGTGAGCGGCCCGGATTCCGCCCTGGAGGTGCTGCGTCACTCGACCTCGCACCTCATGGCTCTGGCCGTAACAGAGCTCTATCCGGACGTGCACCTTGGCATCGGACCGGCGACCAGCGAAGGTTTTTACTACGACTTCCAGACGCCTCATCGCTTTACCGAGGAAGACCTGGCCCGAATTGAGGCCCGGATGGAAGAACTGCGGCAGCAGAATCTCCATTTCGAGCCTTCCGTCGTTTCGAAGGACGAGGCCCTGAAGCTTTTTTCCAGCCTGGGCGAGCATTTGAAAACGGAGCTGATCACCGAGCGGGATGGGCAGGTTCTTTCCTGCTATCGTCTCGGCAAGCTGGTCGACTTCTGCACTGGCCCTCACGTGCTGTCTACCGGTCAGATCGGCGCGTTCAAGTTGTTGTCTGTTGCCGGTTCCTATTGGCGAGGCGACGAGAAGCGCGAGCAGCTCCAGAGAATATACGGAACCGCTTTCTTCAGCGCGGCCGAGCTTCAGGACTATCTCCACCGGATGGAGGAGGCGCGCAAGCGGGATCACCGGCGATTGGGACGCGAGCTCGACCTGTTCACGGTCCGTGACGAAGTCGCTCCCGGCTTGATTTTCTGGCACCCGAAAGGGGCCATTGTCCGGTCCATTATCGAAGATTTCCTCCGTACGGAGTTGACCCGGCGGGGCTATCAGTTTGTCTATACGCCTCACATCGCGAAGAGCGATTTGTGGAAGATCTCCGGGCATTACGAATGGTACCGGCCGAACATGTACACGCTTCCGGTTGACGAAGAGGAGTACGTGCTGAAGCCGATGAATTGCCCCGGACATATCATGATCTACCAGTCGACGCGCCGAAGTTACCGTGAGCTGCCGATGCGGCTGGCGGAGTTCGGCACCGTTTACCGGTACGAGAAGTCGGGTACACTCCACGGGCTGCTGCGGGTACGCGGTTTTACTCAGGATGATGCGCACATCTTCTGTGAGCCGGCCCAGGTTTTGTCAGAGGTCATGCAGACTCTGGAGGTCGGAGAGTTTATTCTGAAAACCTTCGGTTTCGAGCGTTTCCTGGTGGAGTTGTCCGTGCGTGATGCTGCCCACCCGGAGGCTTACGCCGGCAAGCCGGAAGACTGGGAGATGGCCCAAGGTGTCCTGGAGAAGGCTCTGAACGAGAAGGGCTGGCCCTTTACCCGTCACGAAGGCGAAGCGAGCTTTTACGGGCCGAAAATCGACATTAAACTGATTGATGCGTTGGGTCGTCCCTGGCAGCTGAGCACATTTCAGTTCGACTTTAATTTGCCGGTTCGTTTTAACGTCACGTACACGGCCCCGGACTCCAAGGAACATTACGTAATGATGATCCACCGGGCTCTCCTGGGATCAATGGAGCGGTTCATGGGAGTCCTGATTGAGCAGTATGGCGGCGCCTTCCCGGTCTGGCTGGCGCCTCGGCAGGCGGTGCTGGTGCCAATCAGCGACAGGCACCACCCTTATGCAATGGAAGTCGAGAAGTCTCTTAAAGATGCCGGCCTGCGGGTCGAATCTGATTTGAGAAGCGAGAAGGTTGGATATAAAATTCGAGAACACCAGCTTCAAAAGGTCCCTTTCATGTTGGTAGTGGGGGACCAGGAAGTGGCGAATCGGACGGTCGCCGTTCGTAACCGGTTGGAAGGCGATAAGGGAAGCATGACCCTCGACGCCTTTATTCAGATTGTGAAAGACCTGATAACCAGCCGGGCGGTCAGGCCGTAGGACGGCAGAAAACTGCCGCACTCAGGAGGAGGGAAGGCATCAACAGAACTCGTGTAAACAACCAAATCAGGGCTCGCGAGATTCGAGTGATCGACGAGCTGGGGGCCCAGCTCGGAGTCATGGAGCCCCGCCAAGCGCTGTCAGTAGCAGAGGAGAGGGGACTTGATCTGGTCGAGGTCGCGCCCAACGCGCAGCCTCCGGTTTGCCGGATCATGGACTACGGCAAGTACCTGTACCAGCAGAACAAGAAGGCGCAGGAAGCCAAGAAGAACCAGAAGGTCATACAGATCAAGGAAGTCAAATTCCGACCCAAGATCGACGAGCACGATTACGAGTTCAAGAAGAACCACATCATCCGTTTTCTGAAAGAGGAGAACAAGGTCAAAGCCACGGTCATGTTCCGTGGGCGTGAAGTCACTCATTCGGAAATCGGAGCGCAGATTCTGAACCGGTTGCAGCAGGAACTCGGCGATCTGGCCAGCATCGAGAAGCACCCCAAGCTGGAAGGCTACTCGATGACGATGATTCTGACCCCGAGGAACAAGTAACCGGCCTCGGCACCTGACCACCTGACATCCGACAGGGAGAATACGTGGAGCGCTGCGGGTGGTACGAGCGGCATGGGTTCGTTTCTGTCTCTTCGTAGGGAGAAAAAGGAATTATGAAGCTGAAGACGAAAAAATCGGCGGCTAAACGATTTAAGCTGACCGGCACCGGAAAAATACGGATGGGGCACGCCTTTCACAGCCACATCCTGACCAAAAAGAGCTCGAAAAGAAAACGTCGGCTGACCAAGATGGCGACTCTCTCGCCCGCTGACATGAAGCGCGTGAAGAGGATGCTGATCCTATCGTAAGGTAACCGTTCAGCGTTCGCCGTTCACCGTTCGCCGTTCACCGTTCGGGGTTTCAGACCTGCGAACACCGAACATTGAACGATGAACGCTGAACGGTGAACGGCGAACGCTAAGGAATAGATATGTCACGAGTAAAACGAGGTAACAAAAGAGTTCAGCGGCGCAAGAAGATTCTTGGGCTGGCGAAAGGATACCGGGGTACCAAAGGCAAGCTCCACCGCCAGGCGAAAGAGCAGGTCATCAAGTCTCTCGCTTACGCGTATCGGGATCGACGTCAGAAGAAGCGTGTCCGGCGCAGCCTTTGGATCATTCGTATCTCGGCCGCAGCCAAACTGAATCAAATCTCCTACAGCCAACTTATGCATGGGCTTAAGGTCGCCGGCGTTGATCTGGACCGGAAGGTCCTGGCGGACATTGCGGCTCGGGATCCTCAGGGTTTCGGCCAGCTCGCCGAAAAGGCCCGTCAGGCGATCGGTTAGAGCCTATGGCGACGGTCGAGCATCTTTCTCCCCTGTGGGACGCTTTTCGGAAAGAGCTGGCCGAAGTGTCGACCGACGAGGCCCTCACCGATCTCCGTGACAAGTATCTGAGCCGGAGCCGGGGAGCTGTGACGGTCGAGCTGAAGAAGCTTGGCCAGCTGTCGGCCGAGGAAAGGCCCCAGGCCGGCAAACTGCTGAACGAGCTCAAACTGCTGGTCGAGCAGGCACTGGCCGAGAAGGCCGGCGAGATCCGCGAGAAGCAGAAGTCCGCCCGCTACCAGGCCGAGAGGGTGGACGTCACCCTGCCTGGGTATGCCTACCACACGGCTGGCCGCCATCCCATCCGCCGCGCGCTCGAGGAGATGGAGCGAATTTTCGTCAGCATGGGCTTTTCCATCATGTCGGGTCCCGAGGTTGAGGTCGACTATTACAACTTTGAGGCCCTGAACATGCCTAAAGGGCACCCGGCTCGCGATGCCCAGGATACGCTGTACGTCACCGACAATCTTGTGTTGCGCACTCATACCTCTCCGGTCCAGATTCGGACAATGGAGAAGCAGAAACCTCCGGTCCGCATCATCGCTCCCGGGCGAGTCTTTCGCCGCGACTCGGTCGACGCCACCCACAGCCCGATGTTCCACCAGATTGAAGGCCTGGTGGTTGACGAAGGAATCACGCTGGCCGATTTGAAGGGAACGATCGAGATGTTCCTGAAGGCCTTCTTCTCGGAAGACACGCGGATCCGGCTCAGGCCCAGCTACTTCCCCTTCGTCGAGCCCGGCGCGGAAGTCGACGTCAGCTGCATCTTCTGCCGCGGAACGGGCTGCAGTATATGCAAACAGAGCGGTTGGATCGAGATCATGGGAGCAGGCATGGTCAACCCGCGGGTCTTCCAGATCCTCGGCTATGACTACGAGAAATACACCGGTTTTGCCTGGGGCATGGGAGTCGACCGGATCGTGATGCTCAAGTACCAGGTCGAAGATCTGCGCCTGCTTTTTGACAACGACATCCGGTTCTTGAGTCAGTTCTAGGGTTCACCGTTCAGCGTTCAGCGTTCACCGTTCCGGGTTTCAGACGAACGGCGAACCTTGAAGCTCTGCGTTTACGCTGAACGCTGAACGCTGAACGCTGAACGCTGAACGCTGAACGCTGAACCCTGAACCCTGAACCCTTTAACCTTTGAACCCGCATGAACATCAGCTACAACTGGCTGCAGGATTTCGTTGATCTGAAAGAGCTCGGCCTGGATCCCGCGCTCGTAGCACAGGCGCTGACTTCGATCGGTCTGGCGGTCGAAGGGATCGAAACGCAGTCGAACGATTACGTTTTTAACATTGACGTGACCAGTAATCGTCCCGACTGCCTGAACCACCTGGGCATCGCACGGGAGATCTCGGCCCACTTCTGCCTGAACCTTCGCACCCCCGATGTCTCGGACCTGCCTGCGCACCGTCCCGGCACGGAGTTCCCCAGTTCCGTGATCATCCAAGACCCGGACCTGTGTCCTCAATATGCGGCTCGGATCATGACCGGAGTCGCGGTCGATGAATCTCCCGCTTGGCTGAAAGAGAAGCTGCTGGCCGTCGGACAGCGACCGATCAACAACATCGTCGATATCACCAATTACGTTCTGCTCCTGCTCGGACATCCGCTCCATGCGTTCGATTACGAGAAATTGGGAGAGAACCGGATCGTGGTAAGGCGAGTCGCGGCGGGTGAGAAGATTGTTACCTTGGACGGGGTCGAAAGGACTCTCGAGGCCGGGATGCTGGCCATCTGCGATGCAGCCATACCCGTCGCGCTCGCCGGAGTCATGGGCGGGCAGGACAGCGAGATCTCGCTGAGGACGAACACGATCCTGCTTGAAAGTGCCTACTTCAATCCGAAGTCTATTCGAGCCACATCCAAGTCCCTCGCCCTGCGGACAGAGGCTTCCTACAGGTTCGAACGGGGGGCAGATCCGGAGATGCCGGTCAAAGCGCTTAACCTGGCGTGCCGGCTAATCAACCAAATCGCGGGCGGTCAGACGGTCGGTCCGGTGATTAACGAAAACCCCGTCCCGGCCTCCCGGCTGGTCCTCGATTTAAGGGAGAAGAGAATCCGGCAGGTTGTGGGAGTGGACGTAGAGCCGGGTTTTGTGACGGACATCCTGACGAGGCTGCAATTCGAAATCCTGAATCAGCCCGATCGGGCCTGGAAGGTTAGAGTCCCCGGGTTTCGGGTAGACATCGGCCATGAGGACGATTTGGTGGAAGAAGTCGCACGCCATTTCGGCTACGACAAGATCCCGAGTACTTATCCAGCGCCAACTTCCGCCGGACGGTTCTTGCCGGCCCAGCCGCACGAACAGCTGCTGCTGCAACGACTTCTCGGCTTTGGTTTCTACGAAGCCGTCAATTACGTGTTCAGTACGCCGGCTCGGGAGAAGCTTTTCTTTCCCGAACCCGTGTCAATGGTGGCGATTGCGAATCCTCTTACTGAGGAAGATACTCATCTCCGCACCAGCCTGGTTCCGGGTCTTGTCGCCAGTGTGCGCCGCAACTTGAATCACGGGACTGACGAAATCCGGCTTTTCGAGTTCGGGCACGTCTTCCTGCCGGTGGACGGGGCCGGCTCGGACCGTCTGCAGGAGGAGTCCAGGTTAGGCATCATCGCCACCGGCACTTTCTATCGGCCCTACTGGGGACAGGCGCAGGACGAGTTCAGGTTTTTCCACCTGAAAGGCATTGTTGAGGAACTGTTAGCGGGACTTGGGTACCGAGCCGTTTTCGAGCGGACGGAAGATTATCGCTTCCTGCACCATGGCGTCGCGTCCCGGGTCCTGGTCGACCGCCGGCCGATTGGTGTGATCGGCCAGTTGAGCCCCGAGCTGAACGAAACGTTTAAGTTCCTGCAGCGCGTTTTTGTGGCTGAGGTCGCGGTCGATAACCTGTTCTCTCGTCCCCTCCCGGAGCCCCAGTACTCCCCCTTGCCGCGATTCCCTGGCACCGAGCGGGATCTTTCTTTTGTAGTTGACAAAAGTCTCGAATACGATAGAATAACAGCCGCTATTAAATCGTTGAATGTCGCTAACTTACGTGATGTTCAACTGATTGATCTCTACCAAGGCCAAAAACTTCCCTTTGGCAAGGTCAGTCTTGCTGTGCGTCTGACCTTCGCTGATCTCACACGTACGTTGACTCAGGAAGAAGTCAACAAGTCGGTTGATGTGATTTCCGACCTGTTGAAGCGGGAATTCCAGGCTGAGCAGCGCGCGTGACCAGACCAGTTCGAAACGTGGGCAGAAGGGTTGCATCGAGGGCTCTGTAGTCCTGGTTTGAAAACCCATACTCGCGTAGTGGGAGGCCGGCTCGTGACAGAAGGAGCTCTAGCCCGTTTAGAGGAAACCGTGGCCCGGGTCGTTGCGCTCCTGACAAAGGTCCAAGCCGAAAATTCCGAACTCAGAGCTGTGATCCAACAACTTAAAGACGATGTGGAGGAACTCAAAAGAGAGAACTGCTCTAAAGGCGAGCTCATCGAGAAGTTGGAGAATGACCGTCTTGAGATCCGGTCCCGAGTGGAAAAGATCATAACCAAGATCGGCACTCTGGAGAAACCAGTGGGGGAAGCAAGCTACAGGATGGAGTAAGGAATAGGGTGGAGTGAAGAATGGCCGAGGGTTCAGAGCGGATTACCACAGTAGAAATATACGGACAGAGTTACCACGTCCGAGGCATAAGCTCTCCCGAGTACATCGCCCAGCTGGCGGCTTTTGTCGACGAGAGAATGAGGGAGGTCTCCGAATTGACCCCGACTGTGGATACTCTGAAAGTTGCTATCCTGGCGGCCCTGAATATAGCGGACAAGTATGTTACGGCCAGGAAAAAGCTTCAGACTTTTGAGCAACTCGTGACGGACAGGACCGAAAAGATGCGTGCCTCGCTCGATTCGGCTCTGCGTCACGAATCTCCTTGACCTTCTTTTCAGGCAGCGGCTCGTGTCGCACCCGCTGCGAACTTGTTATAAGATGAAATCATCCCTGCGATGCCCGTGATGGTGAGTGGAAATTGAGCTAACGTTGATTGAATCGGGGACCTGAGTCCGCCAGTGGTGTGCGGTTCCCTCGTCGGAAACGCCTGAAGCTGGAGGCAGGGTTCCCACACTGCTATGAGCGGGGTTCAATCACACGAGCCACACGGCAGAGCGGGGAATTCCCCTCCTTCTCCGGTCGACTGTCGCCGTCAGTCTTGAGCCCTCAGCACTCCACCCGGCCCTCTTGAGACCTACAGGCAGGAGATTGTTATGGAGTATATGACTGGTGGTGCGGTGATCGCCGTCGGGGTCATCGCCGCCGCCGCCATCGCCGTCTGGTACACGCTCAAGATTCGTGTGGTTGACCGGCGGCTCAGACAAGCGCAGGAAGCGGCAGCGGAGATGCAGCGAAAGGCCGGTGAGGAGGCCGAGAAGATAAGGAAGGAGAAACTCGTCGAGGCCAAAGACCAGATCTTTTCGTGGCGGTCAGAGGCCGAGCAACAGATCCAGGAGCGACGAAGGGATTTCGGAGTCCTTGAGCGACGACTCACCCAGAAGGAAGACAATCTTCAGAGAGCCGAACAAGCCGTCGCTCGCAAGGAGCGAGACTGCGAGGGGCGGTTTGAAGCGGTCAGAAAGCGGGAACAGAAAACCTCCGAGAACGAGACCCGGTTGGACCAGTTGATCTTAGAGAATACGCGCCGCCTTGAAGCCCTGGCCGGCATGACGGCCGAGGAGGCGAAAAGGCACCTTATCAAGACGGTTGAGAACGAAGCGCTCCGGGAAGCGGCCATTCTGGGAAAGCGGATCGAGGAAGAAGCGCACGAGAAGGCCGAGCGCGAGGCGCGAAAGATCATTACCCAGGCTATTCAACGCTGTGCGGCCGAGCATGTCGTGGAGTCGACCGTGTCGGTAGTGGACCTGCCCTCCGAGGACATGAAAGGACGGATCATCGGGCGGGAAGGCCGCAACATCCGGGCGCTCGAGCAAGCAACCGGTGTCGACCTGATCGTGGACGACACGCCGGAAGCCGTTATCCTCTCCGGTTTTGATCCGCTGCGGCGGGAGATCGCGAAGCTATCAATCGAACGGCTTATCAAGGATGGCCGGATCCATCCCGCTCGTATCGAGGAAGTCGTGGTCAAGGTGCAGGAGGAAATGGAATCCAAGCTGCTCGAGGATGGCGAGCAGATCGCCTTCGAGCTTGGCATCCATGACATGCACAAGGATCTGCTGCGCCATCTTGGTCGCCTGAAGTATCGGACGAGTTACGGGCAGAATGTCCTTTACCACTGCAGGGAAGTCGCCTATCTGGGAGGCATTATGGCCCGGGAAGTGGGAGCCGACGTGACGGTCTGCAAGCGAGCCGGGCTGATACATGACATCGGCAAGGCGGTCGACCGCGATTTGGAAGGCACTCACCTGCAACTCGGCGTTGATCTGGCCCGCAAGCACGGAGAGAACGACGAAGTCATCCATGCCATGGAAGCGCACCACTTTGATGTCGACTTTCGCACCCTTGAAGCCGTGCTCGTGCAGGCCGCCGACGCGATTTCGGCCGCCCGCCCGGGGGCTCGCCGAGAAGTGCTGGAGAATTACGTCAAGCGCCTGGAGAAACTCGAGGCCATTGCCGGGTCCTTCAATGGCGTGGCGAAGGCTTTCGCTCTTCAAGCCGGAAGGGAAATCCGCATCATTGTGGAAAGTGGCAAGGTGTCGGACGAACAGGCCTACTGGCTGGCCAAAGACATCGCCAAAAAGATAGAGGGCGAGCTGCAATACCCCGGACAAATCCGAGTGACGGTCATTCGGGAAATGCGCGTCGTGGACTACGCCAAGTAAAGCAAGGGGCAAAGGGGCAGAGGGGTAAAGGGGCACAGGGAAACAACGGTTCTTCTTGCATTTTCCCTTTGCCCCTTTGTCCGTTTGCCCCTTTGCCCCTTTCCTTCCGCTACCAGGAGATTCATGAAAATTCTGTTCGTTGGGGATGTCGTGGGACGCCCGGGCAGGAAACTGCTTACGGATCATCTTCCCGCCGTGCAACGGGAGCTGGAGATCGACTTTACCATCGTCAACGTGGAGAACGCTGCGGGTGGGTTCGGAGTCACACCCGCCCTGGCGCAGGAGATCCTCTCTGGCGGCGTCGATGTGATGACTACGGGAAATCACGTCTGGGACAAACGCGAAATCTTCGACTACCTGAATCGTGAACCACGTCTCTTGCGGCCCGGTAACTACCCGAAGGGAGTACCGGGGAGTTTCGTCCATATCGGTGAAAGCCGCACTGGCGCCCGGGTGGCCGTCATGAATCTCCAGGGGAGAGTCTTCATGCCCTTGACCGACTGCCCATTCCGTCTCGCTGAGAAAGAGATTCCGCGGATCTCGCGGGAAACACGGGTCATAGTGATTGACTTTCATGCGGAAGCGACCTCCGAGAAGCTGGCGCTTGGCTGGTTCCTCGATGGTCAGGTGTCTGCGGTTATCGGCACTCACACGCACATTCCTACGGCCGATTGCCGGATCTTGCCCAAGGGCACCGCATATGTGACAGACGTCGGTATGACGGGACCCTACGACTCGGTCATCGGCATGGAAGTTAACACTTCCCTTTCGCGGTTCCTGACAGGCCTTACAGCGCGGATGGAAGTCGCCTCCGAAAACCCCCGCTTTTCGGCGATTCTACTGGATGTGGACGAGAGCACTGGAATGGCAAAATCGATCAGGAGGATCGAGAGGTGAGCAGGCCTAAAGGACCTCAAGGACCAAGACGGTCGGTCTAGTCCCTTGAGGGTCTTGGGGGCCCTTGAGGTCTTTTCCCCGTTATCCCATGCCGAGCACCTGCCTGAGGAACCGCCCGGTGTACGAGGCTTCCACCCGAGCCACTTCCTCAGGTGTGCCCTGCGCGACCAAATAGCCGCCTTCGACGCCGCCTTCAGGGCCGAGATCGATGATCCAGTCGGCCGACTTGATCACATCCAGGTTATGCTCAATCACCACGATCGTTGCCCCGTGACCGAGGAGCTTGTCGAAAGCCCGCATCAACTTGTGGATGTCATCGAAGTGCAGACCGGTCGTCGGCTCGTCAAAAACGAAGATTGCCCGGGGGGAGGTAGGCTTCGAAAGATAAGAGCTAAGCTTGATCCGTTGCGCTTCTCCTCCTGACAACGTACTAGCCGGCTGGCCCAGCCGCAGATACCCCAGACCGATCTCCTGGAGCACCTTTAGTTTTCGGGTGAGGGTCGCGTGTGCCTTGAAGAACTCGAGCGCTTCATGGACCGTCAGATCCAGGACCTGGGCAATATTCTTGCCTTTGTATGTGATTTCCAGGATCTTGCTCTTGAAGCGCGTCCCCTTACACTCTTCGCACAACAGCTCGACGTCCGCCAGAAACTGCATCTCGACCGTGACGACCCCTGATCCCTGGCAGTTCTCGCATCGCCCGCCCGTCACGTTAAAAGAAAAATGGCCGGGGCCAAAGTTGTGGGCCTTCGCCTCGCGGGTCGCGGCGAAAATATGACGGATGTCATCAAAGGCTTTTATGTACGTGATCGGGTTCGATCTCGGGGTCTTTCCGATAGGGGCTTGGTCAACCAGCACTATTTCCGTAAAATCCTGCCATCCTTCTATGCTGTCGTGTTCGCCGACCACGTGGGTGGAAAAGCCTTTGAGCCTCTGCACCGCGGGATAGAGAATTTCTTGAACCAGAGTCGATTTTCCAGAACCGGACACCCCTGTTATGCAGGTTAGGACTCCAGCCGGGATCCGCACCTGAATGTTCTTGAGATTGTGCTGCCTGGCCCCGCGGATGACCAGTCCGCGGCCATTCGCGGGGCGGCGGAAGACCGGAATGGGTATCTTGAGCTGTCCGGCCAGGTATCGGCCTGTCAGAGATTCCGGGTTGCCGACCAGGGACCCGAGTGTCCCGCTATGCATGACTTTGCCTCCCAGTTCCCCCGCGCCGGGACCCAGGTCAACAATGTGATCAGCCGCCTCGATCATCTGTTTCTCGTGTTCGACGACCAGCACGGTGTTCCCGTGGTCACGAAGCTGCTTAAGGATCTCGATCAGCCGTGATTCGTCACGCGGATGAAGCCCAATCGAGGGCTCGTCCAGGACGTAGAGCGTACCCACGAGCGACGAAGCCAGAGACGCGGCAAGTTGGATCCTTTGCATCTCGCCGCCGCTCAAGGTAGAAGTGACACGATCCAGTGAAAGATAGTCGAGCCCGACCTTAACCAGAAACTCGAGGCGTTGCCGGACCTCCTTGAGCAGTTTCTCGGCAATCGCCTCATCGGTTGCCGAGAGGGTCAGGCTGTCAAAGAACTGGCGAACGTCCGAGATCGGACGGTTCGTCAACTCGGTTATCCGTTTTCCTCCAAGATAGACGTCACGCGCCTCCTGGCAGAGGCGTTCCCCTCCGCAGTCCGGGCATCGAGCGTATCCGCGATACCGGCTGATGAAGATGCGAACGTGCATCTTGTACTTCTTCCGTTCCAGGTAACGGAAAAACCCGCGCACTCCGGGAAACCCGCGATCGCCTTCCCAGACCTTCCGTCGAAACTCCTCGGGAAGCTGTTGGTAAGGCAGGTCGGTCGGAACTCCTTTGGCCTCCGCATAAGCGAGAAGCCTTTTCTGGAACTTCCGGTAGCGCGGCTTCATGAAAGGGTCGACCGGCCCGGCCTCGAGGGTCACGCGGGGATCCGGAATAACCAGGTCCGGGTCGATGGTGATAGTGTTTCCAAAGCCCTGGCACGTCGGGCACGCCCCAAAAGGATTGTTGAACGAGAACAGGCGGGGTTCCGGCCTCCGATAAGTTATTTGGCAGTACTGGCATTCGAAACGGTCAGTAAAACGGAGTTTTCGCTCGGGTTCCCCCTTGTCCGGGTCGGCGAGGACCACCGCCTCAGTCACCCCGCTTCCCTCGCGGTAACAGGTGTCTACCGAATCGGCGAGCCTTTCCGCAATCCCCTCGTCAACGACGAGACGGTCAACCAGTATAGACAGCCGGTCCAGATCAGCGGCCGATGGCGTCCAATCGGCGAGTTGTCTGACCTCGGCGCCTTCCGCACCGATCAAGATCAGCCGGTGGAAGCCCTGCTTCAACAGGTTCTCCCGAATCTGCTCGAGAGGCATTCTTCTCCCGTCTGCTTCGGAATGAAGGTCCAGCAGACTGTTTGCAAAGGGGAAGCAGATGTAAAGTCGTGTCCCCTGTGGAAGCGCCTCCAGCTGATCCACGATCTCATCAACGGTGTCTCGTTGAACGGGACGACCGCAGCCTCGGCAGATGATCTTCCCCACTCGGCCATAGAGGAGACGAAGGTAATCGTAGATCTCCGTGGCCGTGCCACAGGTGGAACGCGGGTTACGGGAGCTGTTCTTCTGCCTGATCGCGATCGCCGGGCTTAGGCCGGAGATATCGTCCACCTGGGGCCGGTTGATCCGCTCCAGGAATTGCCGGGCATAGGCCGACAGTGATTCGACGTACCGGCGTTGGCCCTCGGCGTATAGAGTGTCGAAAGCCAGACTGGACTTCCCGGAGCCGCTCACCCCGGTCACGACCGTCAGACTATTCAGGGGAATGTCGACGTCAACGTTCCTCAAATTGTTCTGGCGTGCACCCTTTACCTGGATGCAGTTGCTAGGTACATCATCGTCGGGCATGGCGAAAATAGCGAGTCTACCACAAAAGGCATCGTGTTATATTGGATCTCAATGAAGGTCAAAGAGATCAGGCCCGGCGCGGCTGTTCCCGGCGGAATTATTCGCGTGGAAGTTGAAGGGCTGAACGGCGTGACCGACGTGAGGGTGGAAATCGGTGAAGTGGAGGCCGCCTTCCTCGGTGCCTCTCAAAATGTTCTCACCTTGAAGGTCCCCGAAGGAGTCTCCGAAAGCGGGGTGGTCGTCTATCAGGGACAGAAGAAAGCTCGCCGGCCTTTGAGACTCGGGAGGCTGCTTGCCCAGGAGCTGCACTCGGTCGCTAATCCGGTGGTCGATGATCAAGGCCTGATCTACTGCACATTCAGCGGAGCCAGGGGAGAGAAGGTCCCGTTTTCGGTGTATGCGATCGACTCGCACGGCGACAAACAGCCTTTTCTCGCTGATATTGTCAACGCGACCGCTTTGGCGATAGGTCCCGATGGACTGCTCTACATCAGCAGCCGTCACACCGGGACAATATACCGATCCAGTTTCGACAAGAGACTGGAGAAGTACGCCGAGGGGCTTGGTCTGGCGACCGGACTGGCGTTTGATGGCGTCGGAAACATGATAGTCGGTGATCGGGGCGGTACTCTTTACCGGATCTCTGCAAGTCGTCAAACCTCGGTGCTCTGCGAATTGGAGCCGAGTGTTTCGGCCTACCATCTGGTCGCCGCTCCCGACGGCGGCGTCTTTGTAACCGGGCCAACTCTCTCGACGCAGGATTCGATATACCGGGTTTCAGCGAGCGGCCAGGTGGAGGTCTTTTTCAAAGGCCTCGGCAGACCTCAGGGCATGGCCTTCGACCCCGAAGGAAACCTGCAGGTGGCGGCGTCTTACCAGGGCAGGAAGGGGATCTATACATTCCGGGGAGGGTCCCCGGAGTGGACCGTCGCCGGCCCCATGCTGACCGGCCTGGCCTACAGCCCGGCCCGAGACCGGCTGTACCTCGTGGATTCGTCCAACTTGTTTGTGCTCGATCTTGCCTAGGCGAAAAACCAGGGACACAAGCGACACAAGCGACACAAGGGACAGAAGGGACAATTCCCTGTCTTAAGTCCCTTGTGCCCCTGGTTTTCGGCGACACCAGCTGGCGCACACCTGGTACAAAATTCTCGGCGACCGAATCACCAGCCTCTTTGCCATCTGCTTGTACGTGAACCGCCCCGCAATCAGGTCGTTTTGCGCTTCCTGAACAGCGGCGCTGTCGCGAGTCAGCTGGAGCATCCGATTAATGAACGTGTCGGCCGCGAAATTCCCTCGGTAGAAGCGTTGCTTCAGTTTCGCGGCCTGCAGGAGCTCGGCACCGAAATCATCTCGCCAGCCGGCAGCGTAATTCTCGGGCCGGCCGTCGGCCAGCGCCGCGGCCAGGAGTTCGGCCGATCGCATGGCATAGGCTATCCCCTCGGCCGTTATAGGGTCCGCAAACCCGGCCGCATCGCCCACCAGCGCCCAGTTCGACTCCCCGACCTTCTGACGCTCGAGAGTATCCCGCCGGGGAGTGGGGACGGGCGCCGAATAACCTCTCAGGTTCGACGTGTCTTCAATCCCGTACAGATCCTTCAGGTACTGGTGCAGCCTGGCCATCAGCTCCGACGCGGACAGTGCCCGATAGCTGTTGATGATTCCGACTGAGGCGTGGTCGACTCGCGGAAAAGACCAGAGGTACCCGTCCAGGTCAGGATCCAGGAACCTGACATGGATGGCGTCCGAGCGAGAGGGAAGGGGCACGTAGTAGCCAAGGGTGGCCGACAGATCGGCCGGGTCAAACGGCTTGGCCAGCCGCTTTCTGACGATGCTGGTTGCCCCGTCGGCGCCGACCAGAAAGTCGTACTTTTCGGTCCCCCCGTTTGAATCATGGACAAGCCAGCTGCCCGACTGCCGCTCAAACCTGGTCACCCGGCCCGGCAGGACCCGCGCGCCCTGCCTGGTCGCCAGATCTCTGAGATGCCCGTCCAGTTCGAAGCGCGAATAGATCCAGATTGGGTCCCGGAGGTGGAGGTGGACCGAATTGTGCCGGCTCGATTCATAATAGAGGTCGTAGATCTGATTCCTTGGGACGGAGGCGGACGGGAAAAGCGGGTACCTTTGGGTGATCTTGGCGGTGCAACCCCCGCCGCACGGTTTCTCCCTGGGAGGCCGGCCCTCATAAATCAGGCAGTCGATTTTGCGGGCGGAGAGAAGGTAAGCCAGGAAGCTGCCCGCGACCCCTGCGCCGACCACGGCTACGCGCATGTGCTATTATACCGCCTCCGGTAAGTATCTGTTCCGCAATGCAATTCACCTTCACAGTCACGAAGACCGACACGTCAACCCGCGCAAGGTGTGGCCTCCTCACGACTCCGCACGGATCGGTCGAGACCCCCGTTTTCATGCCTGTGGGAACGGCGGCCACTGTCAAGGCGATGCCCCAGGAGTGGCTGGAGCAGCTGAACGCCCAGATCATACTCAGCAACACTTATCACCTTTACCTGAGGCCCGGGGAGGATGTGATCAGGCAGTTCGGCGGTCTTCACCGGTTCATGTCCTGGGAACGGCCAATACTGACAGACAGCGGCGGCTACCAGGTGCTCAGCCACCAGGCGCTCAGGAAAATTTCCGAAGAGGGGGTGCATTTCCGCTCCCACCTTGACGGGAGCCTTCATTTCTTTTCCCCGGAGCGAGCCGTCGAAATTCAGCAGCTCCTCGGTTCCGATGTTCTCATGGCTTTTGACGACTGCACGGCCTACCCGGTCACGTTAGCCGAGGCGGCGGACTCGATGCGGCGGTCCATGCGGTGGGCCGAGAGATGTAGAAGAGTACACACGGATGACCGGCAGGTTCTCTTCGGAATCGTGCAAGGCAGCGTCTTCCCGGAGTTGCGGCAGGAGAGTCTGGAGCGTTTGTTTGAAATCGGCTTTTTCGGACTCGCGCTAGGCGGGTTGAGTGTGGGCGAACCGAAACTGCTCATGTACGAGACGATTGAGCGCGTCAGCGAGAGGATGCCGTCGGGGCCGCGATACGTGATGGGAGTCGGCACGCCGCTGGACCTCGTCGAGTGCGTCAAATACGGGATCGACATGTTTGATTGCGTCCTGCCCACGCGCAACGCCCGCAACGGGACGCTCTACACGTCGAGGGGAAAAATCAGTATTAAGAATACGCGTTACCGGACGGACGAAGGCCCGATTGATGAAGACTGCCCTTGCCTGGTATGCCGTCGCTACTCGCGGGCGTATCTGAGGCACCTGTACATATCGAATGAGATGGTCTCGAGCGTTTTCAACACCTACCATAACCTGCACTTTTACCTTGACCTGATGGCGAAAGTTCGAGAGAGTATGCGCCTCAATTCCTTCTCCAACTGGGAGCGATTATTCCGGGAGCGCTATGTCGCAACCGAATGAAATTTGATATACTTCGCTCTTTGTTTTTCGAGCGGGAATCTGGAATAGTGACCTTATGATTCAACCTCTTCTGGCGCAGCAAAGCCCTTCGGCTGGAATCCTCAGCCTGATGCCGATCCTCCTGATTTTCGTGATTTTCTACCTGCTCATTTACCGGCCGATGCGGAAACGCCAACGGATGCAGGAGGAGATGATAACGAGCCTGAAAAACGGAGACAAGGTGATAACCAACGGCGGAATTTACGGCACGGTGGCCGGACTTAAAGACCACACCCTGCTTTTGAAGGTTTCCGACACCGTGAAGATCGAGGTCGCCAAGAATGCCATTGCCTCCCTCCAGTCCACGCCGAAGGAGCCCGCTGTCAAGTAGAGTAGTAACGCCCACATAAAGAGCGATTAGGTAATGAAGAAGAATCTGAAGTATCGGTTACTCGTAGTTTTTGCAGTTGTTGCGATCTGCATATACCTCTTTGTTCCCCCTTCCCAGAAGATCAACCTGGGTCTTGATTTACGGGGTGGAATCCATCTGGTTCTGCAGGTCGTGATTCACGACGCGCTGCTGGCGGAAGCCGAGCAGGTGCGGGACCGAATCGACGCCGATTTGAGAAACAAAGACGTCGCTTTCAACGAGAGCCGGACAGCCGACAAGCCCCAAGGTCCGGAAATCGAAATTCTGGGCGTACCTCCAGACGCCCAGGCGGCCGTTGAGAATCAGCTGCGGGAACACTCGTCCAGCTGGACTTTCCAGACCCGCTATGGGGAGGGCCAGGTCGACTACGTCCTGCAGATGGTCCCCGCCGTGAAGAAGTACCTGTCGCAGCAGACGGTGAACCAGGCGCGGGAAACCATCAGAAACCGTATCGACCAGTTTGGCGTGACGGAACCGACGATCACCGTTTATGGGAGCGGCGATGTCCAGGACCAGATCATCGTCGAGCTTCCCGGCGTCGACGACCCGAACCGGGTGATAAACCTGATCAAGAGTACGGCCCGATTGGAATTGAAGCTGGTCCACCCGGAGAAGAGCTCTGAGTTCTCGAGCCGTGAATCCGCGGTTCAGGCTTTTGGCGGCGCGCTTCCTGTCGACTATGACGTCTTACCCTATCGCGACGTCAATGAAACCGGTGGTCAGACCATGTACATGGTCGTCCGCAAGGCTCCGTCAGTGACGGGGCGACACTTAAAGAATGCCCGCCGGAGCCAGGATAATTTCACGGGCCGCTCCGAGGTGTCGTTTTTCCTTAATACGGAGGGTGTCGAGCTGTTTACCCGGACAACCGAACAGAACGTCGGAAACCGTCTGGCTATCGTGCTTGACGATGAGATCCGATCCGCGCCGGTTATCGAGTCGCGTATTGCGTCCGATTCTGCTCGAATCACGGGCCGTTTTTCGCAGGAACAGGCGGAGGATTTGGCTCTTGTCCTTCGATCCGGTGCCCTGCCTGCCCGGATCTCGATCCTTGAAAACCGGATCATCGGCCCGTCGCTCGGTATGGATTCGATCAAGAGCGGTGTTTTCGCCTCGTTGGCCGGGATGCTGCTCGTGGTCATCGGGATGGTCGTTATTTACCGGCTTTCGGGGCTCAATGCGATCCTCTGCCTGGTGGTCAACCTCTTGATTCTGCTCGGAGTGCTTGGATACTTCCGAGCGACGCTGACACTGCCCGGCATCGCCGGCATCATTTTGACGATCGGTATGGCGGTCGATGCGAACATCCTGATATTCGAGAGGATCAAGGAGGAGCTGCGGTTAGGAAAGACGGTTCGGAGCGCCGTGGAATCCGGCTTCTCACGGGTTTTTTGGACTATCATGGACACGAACATCACGACCCTCATAGCCGCCGTCTTCCTGTTCCAGTTCGGCACCGGTCCGATTCGAGGATTTGCTGTCACTCTGGCGGTAGGTCTGATCGCTAACATATTCGCCGCAACCTTTGTCTCGCGAGCCGTGTTCGATTGGTTTCTGCAGAGCAGGGAAGTGGCAAAACTTTCAATTTAACAGGGAACAAATCTCCGCCGCCGGTGACTAAACAACTGGATTCGGCGGAACCGTCAGGGATTTACTATGGAAATATTTACGAATCCAAAGGTTGACTGGCTGGCTAAGAAGTGGATTTTCCTGGCGATATCAGGATTTCTGGCCCTGGCCGGGTTGATCTCGATCATGACCAGGGGGTTGAACCTCGGGGTTGATTTCACCGGAGGCACCCTGGTCTACGTCAAGTTCCGCCAGGAGCCACCGCTTGACCAGGTGCGAAAGGCGTTGAGTGATGCTGGTATCAAGGCCGAGGAAGTGACACGTTTTGATGACCTCAGCGAGAACCAGGTACAGATCCGAATGGCCCGGATCGCGACGGAAGCATCCGAGGATCTGAGTCTGGAAAGCAACAGGGTGTTCCAGGCTTTGAAGACGCAGTTCGACCCGCAACGCGCAGGCGGCCAGCAGGATTTGAATAACATCGCGCGGTCGACGCTATCTACTCAGTTACAGGAAATGGATCCGGAGCAGTTGCGCCAGAAATCCTCCATTTCGGATTTTGCGAAACACTATACGGAAGTCGCCGATCGCATTATCGATTATCGGACCGAGCAGGGCGGCGTTATTCGAAACATGTCCGATCTGAGCGCAGCCGGCGTCCCCGCCTCTGTCGTCAAAGCGCTGGAACAGAAGTTTTATCTGGGCAGTTTCACCCTCGTCAGCGTGGAAAGCGTCGGACCGAAGGTCGGACAAGAGCTTCAGACCCGTGCCCGTAACGCCATTCTCTTTTCCCTGCTCGGAATGCTTGTCTACATCGCCTTCCGGTTCCGGCCCATCTATGGCATCGCCGGCGTTATCGCGCTTTTTCACGACGTTTTTATCACGGTCGGTCTTTTCTCCATCACAGGCAAAGAAATAAGCCTCAACGTGGTCGCCGCCTTGTTGACCCTCGTTGGCTATTCCATAAATGACACTATTGTGATATTTGATCGGGTGAGGGAAAATCTGAGGTTGGTGCGGCGCGCTGATCTTGCGACGATAATCAACCTGAGTGTTAACCAAACGCTCAACCGGACGATCCTGACATCGGGGATGACCTTCCTGGCCGTCATGGCGCTTTACCTGTTCGGGGGCGAGGTTCTTAACGGATTCTCGTTCGCTCTGGTCGTCGGCATAATAATCGGTTGTTATTCGACGCTGGCAATAGCCAGTCCGGTGGTCTTGTGGTGGCAGATGTATTCTGACCGCAAGAACAACAAAGCCGCGAAGACCGCGACGGCTTGAGCCAGATAGAAAGGAAGAGGGAAACAGATGTTTGACCATTTGATCGAATCCGCCTCGAACAAGCAAAGGCGGGGGAAGAGCACGTTTCTAGTCTCCCTCATGATTCACGCGGTAGCCATCTCCATTCTGATCCTGATTCCGCTCGTCTACTACCAAGGGCTACCCGAACAGGAGCTATTAACGTTCTTGGCGCCTCCACCGCCGCCGCCTCCTCCACCGCCGCCTCCTCCTCCGCCGTCCCCGGCGCAGATGAAACCGGCCGAGGTGCGGGTGGTGAAGCTGGACGCGTCCAAATTCCAGATGCCGACGGAGATCCCCAAGGAGATCCCGCCGCCCATGGACGACATTCCTGAATACTCCAGCGTGGCTGGTGGGGTGACCGGCGGAGTGCCCGGGGGGGTCCCCGGCGGTGTCGTTGGCGGTGTCCCGGGTGGCGTGGTCGGTGGTGTTCTTGGTGGTGTGCCGAAATCGGCAGCACCGCCTCCGCCTCCGCCGTCACGGCGTAAAGAGCCCGTGAAGGTGGGTGGTAATGTCCAGGCTTCCAAGCTGATCCATCGGGTCGAGCCGGACTATCCCGAGTTGGCCAAGCGAGCGCGCGTCCAGGGCATGGTTCTTCTCAAGGTCACCGTGGACGAGCAAGGAAATGTGGCGGAGATTGAGTTGGTCCGCGGTCATCCTCTGTTGACGCAGTCCGCTATCGACGCGGTCAAGCAGTGGAAGTATTCGCCGACGATTCTTAACAACGAACCGGTTCCCGTCATCGCGACAGTGACCGTTAACTTTGTGCTTCGGTAATGGTCTTGGAAACCAACAGGCGGGCATGGCGCGGTTGTCGAGGAGCGGGCAGTTTGTTGGCCGCTTACCGAGACGGGCGCCTGCCCAAAAAGCTATCTTTTCCTTTAATGGGGAGGTAACAAAGCTATGGGCGTAGGTTTTATGGAGTTGTGGGATAACATGGGGTACCTGGCAAAGGGCGTAGTCGTCATTCTCGCCATCATGTCAGTCTGGTCCATCGGTGTCATGTTCGAGCGCTACATGACCTACCGGGCTGCCCGCAAGCAGTCTCGGGATTTTGCTCCAGCCGTTGCTGAAGCGCTGCGGACCGGTAACATTCGGGATGCGATCGAGCTGGCCGAGCAGAACAAAAAGAGCCACCTGGCGAAAGTTGTTGCTGCTGGTTTGCAGGAGTTCCAGGCCCATCAGGGCTCAAAGGAAATACCCGGCGAGACAATCGAAGCGTCACGCAGGGCCCTGCAGCGCGCTACCGCGATCGGTATCGAGGAGTTCAAGCGGGGTCTCGGAGGATTGGCCACCATTGGAAGTACGGCCCCCTTCGTGGGTCTGTTCGGAACCACGGTCGGTATCATCAATGCTTTCGCCGGCATGAGCTCCGGTGAAGACACAGGTATCGCCGCCGTAGCCGGCGGAATTTCCGAAGCTCTGGTCACCACCGCTTTCGGTCTTTTCGTGGCCGTTCCCGCCGTGTGGATGTACAACTACTTCACCGGCAAGATCGAATCGTTCATCGTCGAGATGGACAACTCTTCTTCTGAGCTTATCGACTACTTCTTGAAGCGGAGAAGCGAGGGCAAGTAGACCACGAACAGGAGAGAGGTGTAACCATGTCAATGAGTACTGGTGGGGGCCCTGGAGGCATCAGCGCGGACATTAATGTCACGCCGATGGCTGACATTATGTTGGTGTTGCTGATCATCTTCATGATCACCACTCCACTGCTCCAAGAAGGAATCGCGGTGCAAAAGGCCAAAGCCCGCAACGCCGCGGAAGCCCCTGATGTAGAATCAGAGGACGCGACCACGATTACTGTCACCCGTGACCGATCCATCTACGTGAACGCCGATATGGTTGCACTCGAAAACGTGACCGAGAAGGTTCAGGAGCGCGTTGCCGTGGCTCCTGATCTTCCGCTTTTCGTTAAGAGTGACGTCGCGACTCCCTACGGGACAGTCGTTGATGTGATCAACCGGGCGCGGGACGCGGGAGTGGAGAAGATCGGACTGATGGTCGATCGGGAACGAGAAGGGAGGGTGCAGTAATGGCAATGTCGACAAAATCCGGCAAGGGACAAAAGTCTGACATTAACATCACTCCCTATATCGATATTCTGCTGGTGCTGCTGATCATCTTCATGGTCATCCAGCCGAAGACGCAGTACGATCTTGAGGCGCGGGTGCCGCAGAAGCCACCCGAAGAAGTCGAGCAAAACGTGATCATTAAGTCTGACGCGATTGTTGTCTCGCTCGACTCCACTGGCATGCTGCGCATTAACCAGGACGCCGTTACGCTCGATCAACTCGGGGCCCGGCTTTTCGATGTTTACAGCGCCCGGGCGAACAAGAACATGTTTATCCAGGGCGACCCGGACTTGCCTTTTGGTGATATTGTTAGGATTATCGACGTCGCCAAGGGTGCGGGTGTTGGGGATATCGGACTAATGACGGCAGGCGGCGGTTAAGGAGGCGAAGTCTTAAATGAGCCAGAGACGAAATCTCGTTGTCTTAGTGGCGCTGGTTCTGATAGCCACCATGGCATCGGGTTGTACTTTTTACGGCAAACTTAAAGCTCGGGATCGCCTGAACAAGGGTGTTACCGCGTACACGAACAAGGACTACATCAAGGCAGAAGCGTTCTTCAAGGAAGCTATTGACTACGATCCTCAACTGCTTCATGCCTGGTTGTACCTTGCTACGACATACCGGGTTCAGGTGCCGCCTATCGTAACGCCCGAGGGCAAGGAGATGGCCGACAAAGCCATTAAGGCCTTCGAGGACGTTCTGAAGGTGGATCCCAAGAACGAGAACGCAATGGCCAGCATCGCCGGCCTTTACGTTTCGCCCTTAGAGGACCGCGATAAAGCAAGGGAATGGCAACGGAAACGGATGGAACTCGATCCGAAGAATCCCGAGCCCCTTTACTACAACGCGACTCTCGACTGGCAGGAAGTCTATGACAAAACCGGCCAGACGGGGGAAAACGTAGAGAGTCTCAGCGATGAAGAAAAGACCCAGCTGAACGCGAAAGTCGACGAGGGCATCAGCGCGCTTAATCGAGCTCTCGAGATGAAAGCGGACTACAGCGACGCGATGCAGTATCTGAATCTTCTCTACCGGGAAAAGGCCAAGCTGACCGCAAATCCGGACGAGAAGAAGAAGTGGCTGCGGGAGGCGGACGGGTTGGCTCTTAAAGCCCTTGCTGTTCAGAGAAAGCTTGAGGAAGAGGCCGAGAAGACACGCAAGATGCTGAAGACCAGCGGCGCCAAGTAATACTCAGTTCTAATAACGGAATCTATTCCTGTCATTACGAAAAGGAGGCGTGTGCGCCTCCTTTTTTGTTTTGACGGCAAAGGGATTTGAAGGACCTGAAAGACCGGAAGGAACTATCCACCGCCCCAACTCTCCGGAATCGGCATCTCCGTTTGGTGTAGAATAACTTTTCACGGCTCTGATGATTCGTTTTGAGGATTTGGAAGAAAAGGTCCAGGCCAATTACCCCAATGCGGATCTTGACCTTTTGCGCAAGGCCTACATTTTCTCGGCGCGGGAACACCGCGGACAGGTAAGGCTGTCAGGCGAACCCTACCTTTCTCATCCCCTCGAAGTTTCGAACATCTTATGTGACATGAAGCTCGACGTGGCGTGTGTGTGCGTCGGGCTCCTCCACGACGTCGTTGAAGATACCCTTACTCCACTCGAGAAGATCCGGGAAGTATTCGGGGACGATATCGCTCATATCGTTGACGGCGTCACCAAGATCAGCAAGATCCACTTTTCCTCGCAGCGCGAACAACAGGCGGAGAATTTCCGGAAACTGCTCCTGGCTATGGTCGATGATATCCGGGTCATCCTGGTGAAACTTGCCGATCGTCTCCACAACATGAGGACGCTGCAGTATCTGAATCCCGAGAAGCGAAAATCGATTGCCCAGGAGACTCTGGATATCTACGCTCCAATTGCGCACCGCCTGGGCATGTCAAAGATCCGCGGCGAGCTGGAGGACATTGCGTTCAGCTACCTGGATCCGGTCACTTACCAGAGTATCCTTTCACAGGTTGAGGAGAAGAAAGCGACCAGCGACCGGCTGATCAAGACCGTGATCAAGCAGATGGAGCAGCGGTTTCAGGAGCAGGGGATTCAAGCCAAGATCGAAGCACGGATCAAGCGCATCCACAGCACCTATGAGAAACTGCGGCGGCAAAAAATCGCACTCGACCAGGTGTACGATTTCATCGCCATTCGGGTGCTCGTCAGCACGGTCAGGGACTGCTACTCCGTTCTCGGAATTGTGAACAACATGTGGAGCCCCGTCCCGGGCCGGATCAAGGACTTCATTGCGATGCCCCGGCCCAACCTGTACCAGTCCCTTCATACGACAGTCATCGGCTCTGATGGAAGGCCGTTTGAAGTGCAGATACGGACCAGCGAAATGCACCGGATCGCCGAAGAGGGGATCGCCGCCCACTGGAAGTACAAAGAGGGCAAGCTGGAGAAGGACAAGGACGACAAGAGATTCATGTGGTTGCGCCACCTGCTCGAGTGGCAGAGAGAGGTGAAGGATCCAAATCAGTTCCTCAGTAACCTCAAGATCGATCTATACCCTGAGGAAGTCTATGTCTTCACCCCGAAGGGCGAGGTGATTACCCTGCCGCGCGGAGCCGCAGCCGTTGATTTCGCCTTCTACATTCATACCGCGGTCGGTTACAAATGCGTCGGCGCCAAGATCAACGGCAGGATCGTGCCGCTGAAGCACCGGCTGGTCAACGGCGAGATTGTCGAGATCCTCACGGCTGATGATGCCCACCCAAGTAAGGAGTGGCTCACGTTCGCCAAAACCTCCCGCGCACGCAATGCGGTGCGCAGATGGATCAACCAGCGACAGAAAGAGCAGGCGGTCGACATCGGGCAGAAGCTGCTCGAAAAGGAAGCGCGAAAGTACCGGGTGAATTTGAAGAAGTACCAGGACAAACTGGATTCGGTTGCCAAGGAACTCGCTTTCGCCAAACCCGAGGAACTCTACCAGAGTATCGGGTACGGGAAGACCTCTGCACGCGGCGTGCTGCAGCACCTGGACCCGGGGAGAACCTTCGAACAGCCGCAGCCGCCTGAGCAGGAATCCCGGCTGTCAAGCATGGTCAGGCGCGTGTTGAGACGTTCGGACTCCACGATCGAGGTTAAGGGCCACGACGACCTTCTCGTTTATCGTGCCAAGTGCTGCAACCCGATTCCCGGTGAGGAAATAGCGGGTTACATCACCGTAGGGAGGGGCATTTCGGTTCATTCCACCAGTTGCCCGAACGTCGAAAGCCTGCTCTTGGATCCCGACAAAAGGGTCGCGGTGAGTTGGATGCACGACGGAGGTAATATCAAGTACCCGGTCAGGTTGCGCGTCCACACCGAAGAACGGGAGGGAATACTGGCTGCGATAACGTCGACGATCTACAACGCTCACACCAATATCGTCAACATCCAGGCACGCGTCGTCGATGAGGGGTACGGGCGCGTCGACATGACAATCGAAGTAACCGGTACCAGCCAACTGGATAAGCTGATGGACCTTCTCAAGGGCTTGGAAGGGGTCAGGGAAGTGTTGAGAGCAAGGAATAGAGCCAGGGAGGCGAGCGACTGATGCCGCTCGTGGCTCCTTCGGCGGTGTGATACCTATCCGACCAGCGGTTTCTGGACCCGGCCCGATTTCAAACACTGAGTGCAGACACGAAGTCTACGGTGTGTTCCGTTGACCACTGCACGCACGTTCTGCAGGTTGGGGTTCCATCGCCTCTTGGTCAAATTGTGAGCGTGTGAGACCCGGTTTCCGAACTGTGGCCCTTTCCCGCAAACTTGACAGACCTTCGCCATACGACCTCCGAAGAAAAACGTAAAGATAGCATCGTTCGGTGCTTGCTGTCAATTCGCCGTTCAGCGTTGTGTGTGCGACATAGAAGTGCCAGTCAAGCGCGGCGCTCCTCCCAATAATCTTCAAAGCGGTTGTTGAGATGGCAGCACCGTAACGCCAGCACCGCGTTGGCTCCCCGAACAGTCCAGAACATCCCGGACTGTTTTAGACGGGATCCGATCACTGTCTTGCACCCTGCTTCGATGACTCCCGATCCCACGAACAAGTGTTGGCGCCGAAATTTTGGATAGCGCATTCGCTCGGCGTTTTTGTGAAAGTACTCGGCCTCAGTCCGAAGGGTGTCGGACAACCCCGGGTCAAGCGACTGGATGGATTGCAGAGCCGCTACCAGTTTCTCGATCTTTCCTCCGTCCAAACGGTTTTGTTGGATCATGATCCAACGACTCTGCCGGGCGCGGTCGCTGGGATAGAGGGCCCGAGCTAACTCCCAGAGGTGTTGGCGGGCGTGAAACAAATCCACCACTTGAATGGCCTCCGGGAAGTGATGCGCGGCCAGATTCCAGATCCACTCCGCGCCATCGCCGAGGACCACTTTCTTTTCGGCTCGGCTCCAACCCTGTTCCCAAGCCTGCAGATAGATGCGCTTGCCGAACTGTTCGGCGGTTTCGATGGCGCCCGTGTAGGGGGTCGAATCCGGGTCGCGAATGGGATAGCCCTCCGGGTCCCAACCGGTCTGCGTGAACACGCAGCCGAGCTTGGCTTCCCGCGTGTGAGCCGGTTGCCCCGGCGTTTTGCCAGTGCGCCCCTCGGTTTCCTTTTTCACCACCGGCACCCCGGTCGCATCGATCTCGACGTACATCATGGGTATCGGCTTCCCCGCCGTACCGGGGAGATCCAGCTGCAGGGCCCGCTCCATCTCCACCTCCTGCCTGGCCGCGATGTCAGCGCCCAAGGCCTCGGTGGTTCGTTCCACGGCCTTGGCCGTTACCTCTAGATCGGCCAGTAGTTTCAGCTGCTGCCGCCCGTGATCAAAAGGGGCGGCTTGACCCACCAGGCCCTGCATGCGCCGCACCCCGGGAGAGAACTCGGTGTTCAGGATATCCAGTTCCCCGTCCGCGGGGAATTCACCTCGGTGGCAGTGGGGGCACAGGTAATAGGGGCGTGACACCTGAACCTCCCCCACGGCGGTCATTACCGGCTTGGAGCGCAGTCCCCGGTAGCGTGCTTGGCGGCCGCACGGGCAAGGCCGCCTGCGCTGATCGGCAGGCGGCGGCGGGAATTTCAGCAGTTCCGTAAGAGCGGCGGCCCCGGCCTGATGCATGGCGGTGCGCATCGCCATTTCCATGGCTTCCAGGTCCCAACCGCCGGTTTTCTGATGACCCGCGAAGATGACTCGCAGGACTCGGTCTACTTCGCTGGCGATCTCTTGACGGATGATTTCGGCCGTTTTTTTTCCCCGGCTGAGGCGGCCGGCTCCTCCACCGGTCGTAATCGACAGATCTCCTCGTTGACCGCCAGCAGCTGTCCGCCCAGCTGCCGGAAACGGTGGTATTCGGCCACCTCTCGCTGGGCCTTGGCTAAAGCGCCTGACGAAGAAAGAGTTTCGGTCACGGTCTTGCCGCCCTGCTTTCGAGTCAACCGGGGGTAAGGACCGTGGCCCGGGTCACCGGGCTGGTGACAATGGCAGTGGGGATTGCCGCAACGCCCGCGGGTGTCGGTAATAGAGCCCGCTCGCATATCGCCCAACTGCACGACTTCCGCCTGGATGACAGCGCGCCGCTTTTCCAAGTCCTCAAGAGAATCGGCCATGAAATCCCTCCTGTGACCTAGCGTATCACTACGCTAGGTTATTGGCCACAAAAAAAGAACCTGGAACGATTGTCACTTCCATGTCGCACACCC
>RPQK01000007.1 GCA_003819755.1 Acidobacteriota bacterium
CGCTTCATGATCTCCGCCGTCTGCACGGCGTGGCTGCCACTTCCGACGCTCAGGTTGTGGTCCGGTTCCTTCATACCCAGGTCGCGAAAAAACACCTCGCTCATGGCTTGGTCGTAGTGCTGCCCGGTATGGACCAGCCTGGAATCGAACTTCTCGGCATGCTTGCTTAACTCCAGGAGAATTGGAGCGATCTTCATGAAATTGGGCCGCGCGCCCACCACGCTGATGATTTTCTTTTTGTTCATTTAGTATTTGGTGCCAAAAACGTGGACGAACACGGACTGCCGCCCCCCGAGGGCCGGAGGAAAGGACCTCAAAGACCGCAAGGACCGCAAGGACTGAGTAACACGTTCATCGTATGGTCCCTTGCGGTCTTTGAGGTCCTTGGGGTCCTTTCCTCCGGCCCTCGGGGGCCAGTCCGTGTTCATCCCAAAGTTCTCACGCCGGTGAAATCTCCGAGAAAAAAGGGACGGAGCCCGCAATCGAGGTTCGCCCGACTAAAGTCGCACAAGGTTGCTTGAAACCGAAGGTGGGCGAGTGCCACCCGAGAATAGGCGAAATGGCGGCCTGTTCCAGCGACACCTGCAGCCGGGAATCAAGCTGAACGAGCAGAGCTTTGTCCCCATTCGTAACCAGGAAGCAATGGTTCTTGACTTGCGCGACCCGGCATTTCGGCGAGAAGTGGAAGAAGATCTCGACGTCGTGCCGACCCTGGGACTCGAGCCGATCAACGATCGCCAGGGTGCGCGACTTCCGAAAGAGCCGCAGTCTGCGATGGTGAACCACCGGATCGGCCAATCGCCGGTACCCGTCGTGCCAGGCCTCGACCTCGGCACACGCCTCGGTGTCCTCGAGAGCTTCCAGGTAAGCATTGACCGCACTACTCCAGAGAAAGGTTCCCGCCTGCTCGGCCTGATCCCGGCCGTCCACCCGAATCGTATTGTGCGCGGCCGTCGAACGGAAGTAGCGCCGCCAGTCCGACCAGTCATAGCAATAAGTTCCGGGATCGATGACGAATTCCCTGCCTCCGTAGCTAAGCCAGAAACTCAGGGCGTCGGCATGCGCATGGGCATAGAGCGGGGGCAAACCGAAGGGCGCGGCATCGAAGACCACAACCATCTCGTCCTCCGCTCCCCTGTCGGCGGAGAGAACGTAGTAACCGCCAGTTGGAAATGACTGCAGGCTGGCGTCAGAACTGTCGGCGGGTGTGAACGGCAAATCCTCGGCTTTCTGACCCCAAAGGAGAAGAGTCTGGCGAAGGTCGCCCGTTCCCGGCTCGCCCGCCTTGGTTCGCATAAGCCCGGCCAGCGAGGCGGTGCGGGCCTGCGAGCTATCCGCGAGCTTAATGACCTGGCCGTTGTCGTTGTCTCCGATGATGGGGAAGTTGCCCTGCCGATCCCGGATTGAATCGATGAAACCCAGCATCCGGCTCAGCCGTGCCCAGAAATCAGACGGAAAAGGTTGACCAACCGCCTCTCCCAGCGCAGCGGCCAGAAGGAAGAACTCCGAGACAAACAGCTGGTATTCGACGGCCCGCTCCCGGTGGACTCCGTCTTCCTCCGACTGCCGATCCATTTCCTGGATCAGCTTCTCGCGGGCGAACTCCCGCCACCCGGCGCTCTCCGGAAGGATCGGCCAGAGGGTGGCCGCCACGTAGAGCCCGGCCATTTCCCCAACCAGGTGATTGTTGGCCGAGGAGTGCCGCGAGTGAAACCGGCGGATAAAGTACTGTTGCAGATAAATCGCTTTCTGGACTTCGGGTTTCAGATCCGGTTCACTGACCAGGCGGCCACCCGCGATGAAGCTGAGCACTCCCCAGGTAATCAGCCGAAGGGCAGCTTCAAGAGGGCTTTTCCAGTTAGGCCCCCGCATAAACGGATTGTCGCGGCACCACGATTCGATTTGCCGCTCAGTCTCCGCACGGTAGTCCTCTCGTTCCGTCCACTTCAGTGAGAGGATCATGGGGACCAGATGCTGGAGACGGTTCAGTTCCCAGACATACTTCACATTCCCGACCTGCGATTTGTCGCGGTGGTTGATCAACGCGCTGTACCGGGACGGGGCCGTCACGCCGGTCGAGTAGTCGCGGTGCCAGTCTATGACTTCGCCCAGACGCACCTCGTCGTCAAATAACCTCCCTCGGTGATTAAGCCAGGGAACGGCGAGGGACAGGACGCGGTTGCGCGTCTCCCAATCCACGTTCGTCAGCTGGCCATTGATTTCGGGCAGACGACTGGCTTGCCTGGGCAGCTCGGCTGCCCTCGCCTCGACGGCATGCCCGCGCAGCATCAGGACCGCGTGCAGACTCGCCTCGTAGAAGCGCGAGACGAGCTCGCCCGGGCTCATGACCCTAAGCCGGTTCCTGAACCACTGCAGGCGATTGTTCAAGTCCGAAAACCTCATGTTCGAGTGTGATCTCACTACCGTGGTCGGCTGATTCCACAATGGCGATCGTGGCTTCGGTAACTGCAAAGACCTGGTCATAAGGAACGGGGGGTGCTCCCCCCTGCCTCAGCATCCGCATGAAAGCAGCCAGCTCTCCTGCCTGACCCTTATCGTTCTTCCCTTTCAAAGCAAGAGTCTTTCCGTTCCGCAATACCGTGCCAGTCTGGAAGTTATTCACGACGCCCGTGATCCCTGACCCGAACACCTCGATGTGCTCTTTCGGCGTCCGCAGGTCACCACCGCAAACAAAGGTCAGGGTCCCAATAGACCCGTTCTCAAAAGTAATGACGGCGGCGATTTCATCCGAGTCGCCGGCCTGCCTCGTCTTGCGGGCGAACACGCGCTCTGGCAGAGAATTGGCCAGATACGTCATCACATCGATGAAATGACCAGCCTCGCCGATGAACCGGCCTCCCTGATCCTGCTCAAAGAACCAGCTTGACCCGGCCGGTTTCCCGGCGTGGACACGATAGTTGACGATAATTGGATCGTTCGTTCCACCGAACTGCTGCCTCAGGGCGACAATCATCGGGGCAAAACGACGGTTGAAGCCGACTTGCAGGCCTTTTCCTGATTTGTGGAGAGACTTCGCAACCTGGCTGATCTCTTCCCGGCGGATCGCCAAAGGCTTTTCCACAAACACGTGCTTGCCGGCATTCAGGGCCTGGATGACGTATGCCGCATGAGAATCGTGCCGGGTCGCGATCAATACCGCGGTTGTAGAGGGGTCATTCAGAACTTCCTCGGGATCCGTACCTGCCTTCGCAAAGCCGAATCGACGTGCCGAATCCAAGGCACTCAGGGGTGTCCGCGTGACAACCGTCCCGAGGGAGAGGCCGGGTTCTTTCTGGAGAACCGGCAGAAGCATGCTGCGCGCATAGTTCCCCGCCCCGATGCACCCCAGCTTCAGGCCCGAAGCCGGCTGAATCCCGTTTCCGTTGGTGTTCACCGTCAGGGTCTTCTCGGCCCGCCCAGCCGCGCTCTCCGGGTATTGAAAAAGAACGGCCAGATGCCGGCCCGGGGTCTCGACCATCTCTCTGTAAACGTTCTCCGCCTCGGAGAACGCATAGGTGCCGGTGATCAGGGAACGGACATTGATCCGACCCGTCGCGAGGAGATCGAGAAAAGCCTCCATGTTGCGATTCTCAGTCCATCGAACGTATCCGATCGGGTAGTCCTGGCCTTGCTCTTCGTACCGGCGGTCGTAACGCCCGGGGCCATAGGAGCGCGAATATCGGATCTCCAATTCCTTCTCGTAGTAGGCCTTCCAGGGCATCTCCAACCGGTTCATGCCGATGTTGACGACCCGGCCCCGGTCCCTGGCGATGTTCGCGGCGAGAGCAAAACTGGCTGCCGGCAATCCACCGGCTGCGAGGAGGACACAGTCTGCACCCCGACCCCGGCTGACCTTGTCTATGGCTGCCAGGAAGGCTGCCTGGTTCGCGGCGGCTCCGGCCGCTCCAGACTCGCAGGCCAATCGGCATCTCTCCTCGGACAGGTCGGTCCCGACCACCAGGCATCCGGCGCTGACCAGCAACTGGTTCAGCAGCTGGCCAAGCAAGCCAAGTCCAATAATCGCGACCGTTTCCCCGAGTCTCGCGTCCGATTGACGGACTCCCTGCACTGCAATTGCTCCGACTGTCGCAAACGCCGCATCCTCCAGCCGCACGGCGTCCGGGACACGGACAAAGAGATTGCGGGGAACGAAAATGTATTCGGCGTGGTTGGCGTACTCGGCACCGGCACAGGCGACCTTGTCGCCCACTTCAACCCCGGCGATGCCCTCACCGACCTCGCAGACGTATCCTGAGGAGCTGTAGCCAAGCGGGGTAAGCTTGTCCAGACGGCTCATGACCTTCTGGTAGGTGGCCCGCAACCCGAGCTGCCGAACGGATTGCATCACCTGCTGCACTTGCTCGGGCCGGGCCTTGGCCTTTCCGATCAGGCTCATGCCGCCTTCCCGGACCTTCATCGTCTCGGTGCCCGAGGAAATCAGAGAAAAAGCGTTTCGAACAACGATCCCGCCACGCGCGGCCCGCGGGACAGGCGCGTCGAGAAGACTAAGAGTGCCGTCTTTGTAGTTTTGAGCGAGTTGTCTCATAAGAGGGTTCTGGGTTCTGGGTTCTGGGTTCTGCCCGCGGATAACGCGGATAAACGCGGATGACGCGGGCCAAGAATCGCGCTGCCTCCTCCACACCTCACGCCGCTGCCCGATGGCGTGTCACTGGATTCTGAGACACCTTCGCAGCCCGTCGTCTCCAAACCAGTTCTCCGAGCATCGCCAGGCCGTGACCGGCCAGCAGGATGATGTAAGGTTCGACCGGGATCCGGTAACGCAGCTGCGTGAAGAAAAACGAATAGGCTACGGCAAACGACAGGACGATAAACGCAAGAAGCGAGAGATCAGCCCACCTTCTATCACGCACCAGGAAGAACACACCGCCGAGCGCCAGCAGGAACACTGGACCGATGCTCAAGATGCTCGCCCAGGCCGTGAGGGAATTGGCATTAAAGACTGTCTTGCGCACAACACGCGCGTCGCGTTCGTGGAACTTGTCACGCAATGACTGGTCACTCATCACCACCCGTTCCGGGTAGATTTGCCAGAAATGGGCGAACTCGGTGGCGACATGAACAACGAAGGCGCCCGGATCCTCCAGAATGCGCTGGATCCGGCCTTTTCGCACCTCGTCCATGTTCGTTGAGCCAACCCGATCCACCATTCGACCAGCTCTCGGGTCCGAAATGATCACCCGGCCAAAGTAGTGAGAGCTAACCGCCACCCACAGAACGAGCGGGAGGCAGAAGCCCGCTACCAACAGGCCCACGGCTGGTAATGAACGCCATCGTTTCCAGAGGACCAACCAAACGCAGACACCGAGAAAAGTCGCTGCCACCACCGGCTTCGCCAGGAAAGCAAGCAACATCAAAAGGCCGGCCGCTATCAGGGGCAAAGGACGAACACTCGAAGCCGCTTCGCTGACCGCTGGCCGCTGCCCGCTGACCGGCTCGCTGCCAATTCCAGCCAACAGCAGTGCGACAGCGCCGGCCAGAAACAGGGTAATGATAGTCTCCGGGTACACCAGTCCGGCCAGGAAGACGGCCAGAGGGTAAAACGTCCAGATCAGACCCGCGAGCAAGCCGGACGTTCTGCCGACGGTTCGTTTGCCAATAACGGCGAGCAGGACAGCGATAACGCCGCCGAGCACCGCCTCGACCAGCCGGATGCTCAAAATGCTCTTCCCTAACACCAGGTAGATTCCAGCCAGGAAGAGCGGATAGGCCGGGGAACGATCATACTCAGCCCCAAATGTCCCCTGATTGAGGAGACTGACCGCAGCGCGATCGTATTTGACCGAATCCCAGAAATAGAAACCCGGCTGGAGAGACAAAACAAAGACAACGCGCACCAGCGACGCGATGAGGAAAAGTCCGATGAGAGTCCATCGCCAGGATGGTATACGCAAAGTCATTCCGAGCCTCCGCTTTGGGTTGCCATTGACGCTGGTTTGTCCGGCGGTTCCTGTAAGGCGGCGCCTGTCCGTGTCAATCCGTGCAAGTCGTTATTCCGCCTGTGAAGGGAGCTGTCCAGATACGCCGCCACGGCGTCCGCAATCAGGCGGTACCCCCGCTCATTCGGGTGGCCATCGGCCTCAAAGAAAAGCGGCGGACCGCTTGCGTGCCCCGTGAAGGTCGGGGTCAGGTCCAGATACTCGATTCCCAGTCGAGTCAATGCGGTGCGCAAAGAGCCCGATGCGTCACGGGGTTTGACGCCGGGACTGGGGGAGTAAACCTCCTCCTTGCTCGGCTGGAGCACAACGAGCAGATGCGCTCCCTCATTTCTGACACTATCCCGTATTTTGGTGAGTGCTTTGACCGTCAAGTCGAACTCCCGGCGACCGGGCCTGCCGTTTCGCGTTCTCGAGTCGAAGTCAGCCAGTGCCAGCCGCATCTCGTGCCCGTCCTGTAGATGCAAGACCTTCGACTTACTGTCACTGTCCCCGTCTGCCGACCGACCAGCTCGCGCGGCCGCTACGAGGTTGTAGAGATAGCTATAGCGGATGAGAAGCGATACGAGGCCCTTTTTGGGATTATCGAAGAAACTCCCCGAGAAGCGTCCGTAATTCCGCCAGACCATATAGTTGCCGTGGGCGCCCTGTCGCAGCCAGGTGTCAAACTGCCCTGCGTCCCAGAAGTCGTTCCCCGGGAACATCCCGATGATGACGAGCTTCGGATGCAAGGGTTGTCCGAACGTTTGGAAGACTCGGAAGTACTGCTCGGCGCCCGCTCCTACAAGGCCCAGATTCACAACCTGCAGATTCGGGAAGGAGCGGTCCAGGATCGCCGGCCAGGCCGAATCCTCACTGACTCCGTAGCCAAAGACCAGCGAGTCTCCAAGGACAACGACGTCCGCCTGCGACGGCCAGGGGCCCGAATTCCGAAATCCGAAAGGACCGGTTCGCTGGACGACGTCAAAATCAGGCCCCGACAGCCGTTTGGCCGCATTCGGTGTCTGAAGATGGCCGATGTACGGGTGTTCCACCCCGACGTTGCCGAGATCGACCTGCATAAACTGCCGCCGTTCAGGAGGCAGGAAACCGGGGAAAAGCCGCAAAAAGCCCTCCGCTAGAAGGAGGCTGAGCGACAGACTCCCGAAGAGTGCTATGAGCAGGAAAACTAGCTTGCGCATTCTTGGCATCAGTCCCGTTGAGATTCGCGTGGTTCGCGCTGATGACTGGTTCAAACTACGCGGCGGCTGTCCCTTCGGACCTGTTGCGAGCCTCGGATCGCGTTTTACCGAAAACCTGGGACAGGTAATCGACGCAGGGACGAGCAGTTCGCGTTTGGGTTTCGAAATCGACGGCGGCCAGCCCGAATCGCGCGTTAGGCCCCTCGTTCCATTCGAAGTTATCCATCAGAGTCCAATACAGGTAACCGATCAGATCCACGCCCGACTGGACGGCACCGGCGAGGATTTCCAGGTGACGTTTAATGAACTCCAGGCGAAGCTGTTCGTCGTCGGTCGCGAAGCCGTTTTCGGTGACGAGGACGGGAAGCCCTAACCGTCCAAAACGGTGCAGAACTTCTCCGAACCCGTGCGGGTAGCTCTCCCATCCGACCTGGCTGACCGGTCCCTGGCTTGAGTGCCGATGAGAGCGGCAGACAGCACCAAGAATCCGGGTAGACAGCCCGCCTTCGCTTCGTACCACCGTCCGGGTGTAGTAATTAATCCCGATGAAGTCAAGCGTCTGAAGCCCGGTCAGTCGGAAAAACAGGCGATTGAGCACCCAGTCCCGAGCAGCCGCCGCCAGCCGGTCGGTCCGCGACCAGGGCCGACAAGGCTCAACCGCCGGCGCATTGTGAGCAAAGCTGACCAAACCCCTCGGATTCGCCTCGTGAATCGTGTGATAGCTCATTCGATGGGCTCTAGCCAGATTGCGCATCGCCGCCCAAGCCTCTCGCCATTTTCCGCTTCTGAACGGCGGCCATTCCCCGGTTACATATCCCTGTTTGACATACACGGTCGGCTCGTTGACGGTCAGCCAGAACCGAACCCGATCACCGAACGTTCGAACGACGCGGTCAACGTAGCCGTTGAACAGCTCGGCCGAGTCTTTCCGCTGCCAGCCCCCGGCTCGCGTAAACCATGCCGGATTCGTGAAGTGATGCAACGTCACCACCGGCTCCAATCCCCTTTCTCTCAGCGCCACGACAACGTCAAGATAATGGTCAAGCGCCGCACTGTCCCAGCGATTCCACTCCGGCTGCACCCGGCTCCACTCGACCGAGAACCGATGAGCGTTGTGTCCCCAGGAGCGGGCCAGATCGAAATCCTGACGAAACAGCTCGTAGTGTTTGCAGGCGGAGCCCGAGCAGTAGGGCACTCGCCCATTCTGTTCCGCGTCCCACCAGTCGTTGTGACGATTGCCGCCCTCCACCTGGTGGCTGGCCGTCGAGGCACCCCAGAGGAACCCCGGCGGAAAATGCAAATCAGTCAAGCTGGCTCCTGGAATCCTGTCAATCCTGTCGAAAAGGACCTTTTAGACTGGATTGACAGGATGGATTGTCTGTTCACCCCTGCGGCTCAGACACCACGCGGCTAACCGCCTGACGGGCCGGCCGGCGAACCGGCTCTTTGGTTGCAGCCGGTGAGAGCACCCATTCAGTCAGGTTCTCGACCGGCTCATTCATAAAGAAGATCCGCCCCCACAACTCCAGAGCCAGAAGGTTGAAGAACCCGTTGAAGTTCCGCCGCCAATCGCTCACGGTCGACAGAAGGGCCTTCCGTCCGGCGCCCAGATACTCAACACAAAAACCCGACGCGAACAGCTCCGGCCTGGCGAAAGGAGCGATGTAGTCAGCAAGCGGCAACGGGAAGCCGACCTTTTTCCGGTAGACGATCTCTCTCGGCAGGTAACGGGCCGCGATAGTCTTCAAGAGCCACTTGTCCTGGCGGCCGCGCAGCCGGCAACGCAACGGCAGATTGATAACCGCCCGCACCAGCTGGTAGTCAAGGAAAGGCGCCCGGGCTTCGACGGAGGCAGCCGAGCTCATTCGGTCAAGACGCCTCAACAACGGCGTCAGAAAGTTCGTAAGGTCGGCCAGCATGGCACCGAGCACGGCCCGGTCGAGCGGATTCTCTACGAAGCCGTACGCCGCCTGGGAACGCTCTTTCAGTTCTTCTCGTGCAAACCTGTCCAGGAAGCCGGTGCTGTGCCGGAGCAGCCCCTCATATTCCGAGAAGTCTGTAATCGGCACACCGTCGCACGCATACCCCGCCAGGACGATCAACTTCCGCACTTTCGCCGGGAGGTATGAAACTGCCTGCTGAAACCGAAGAACCTGGCGGTACCTGCGATAGCGCTGCATGTAGCCGCCGAACAGCTCGTCCGCGGCCTCACCGGAAAGCAGGATCTTCACTCCCTGCGAGCGCGCAAATTGAGAGATCAGCAGGAACGCCACCGAATTCGGATGGGTCAGGGGGACGTCGCTGTGATAAATCGCCCGGACCAGGTTCCGCTGAAAATCCTCCGGCTGCATGGAATAGGTCAGTAGCCTGACCCCAAGCGACTCGGCGGCCCGTGCGGCATACCGGCTCTCATCAAGCGCCTCATACCCGGCCACTGAAACGTTGAACGCCAGGATATCAGGCATCTCGCGGGCACAAATGGCGGTGATGAGGCTCGAATCGATGCCCCCGCTGCACAAAGTACCAATAGGGACATCGCTCATCAGACGGTCCCTGACACCCCGGACAATCAGACTTTCGATGTGGCCGCGAACCTTCTCGTCCGATTCGCTGTTGAACCGCTCGTAGTCCGCACGATTGACCTCCGCTTCAGGCTGGAAGTAGGACTCGGTGTTGACCTTCACTCCCGCTGCACCCTTGGCAGGATCGGGGGTCACGACCATGAACTGCCCGGGAGGCAGGGAGTGAATACCATCGATCAGAGTCTCGCGCGAACCGAAGTCGACGTTCCGGTACAGTGACCATTCGGCCAGTCTCTGCATGTTTGGCCGCAGGTCGCCCGAGACGGCGATGAGCGCCTTCATCTCGGAGGCGAAGAGGAGATGGCCCGATCGGAAGGTATAGTAGACCGGCTTCTTCCCAAAGCGGTCCCGGGCAAGAATCAGACGGTTGGCCCGGGGATCGTACAAGGCCAATCCAAACATTCCCACAAACCGGCTGAAACAGTCGTTCCCCCATTCCTCGTAGGCGTGCAACACGACTTCGGTATCGGTCCGCGATCGGAAGTTATGTCCGATGGCGACGAGCTCGGCCCTCAGATCCTGGAAATTGAAGATCTCGCCGTTGTAGGTGATCCAAAGCGTTCCATCTTCGTTGGACATCGGCATATGCCCGGCCGCCGAAAGGTCAATGATGCTGAGCCGGTTTGATCCGAGCACCGCCGCCCCAACTGCCGTCACGCCTGAATCGTCCGGTCCTCGATGGTGCTGAATGCCACACATGCGGTTCACCGCCGCTTTGGCGTCAAACGCTAGACCATCGCCGGAAAGGCGCAGGGATCCTGAGATGCCACACATGCTTGGTTACCTCTCAAAACTTGCGGGAAGGGGGTCGGCTACAGTAAAGACGCGCGAACAACGCCACGGGATTCCAGACGAAAGAGAGAGCACTACTTCATCCTTCATCCTTCTGCCTTCATCCTTTGCCGAAAGTGCTTGACCGCCAGCCAAAGACCGATCACCGCCCACAAGGGAAGCAGGTACAGAGACGTCTCAGGCCAGATCAGGTCGATTTCCACCGAATGCCAAGAGAACGGGAAGAACAAGTAATAACTGCCCGCCAGGTGAGCCTGAAACAGGTCCAAAACGACGTGCAGAAAGGCACCAGCCCCGAGGTTCAGGAAGACCGACGCCCGAATCCCGGGTCGATGCAGAAACGCGATGGCTGCGCAAAACAACGTCAGTCCGACCGGCGTGTGCAACGGCATCGTCCACCAGAAGCTGCCCGGCCAGACAATCGTAAAAGGCCGCGTAAGAATGTCGGGAAGAATCGCTCCGATAAGAAACCAGGGAGTCAGCCTGAAACCTCGCTGGAGCCCGTAGCCCGCGATAACGTGGGTGACCAGATCAGGCATATTTCCCTTTCCTGAACTGGACAAAAAGGATGGCGGCTGCCGCGAGCAGAGCCGCGATCGAAACCCAGATCTTCAACCGACGCCCTTTGTGGACGTGAAACTCCCGGGCCTCCAATAGTCCCGTCTGTTTGCACACCGCCCTCAGACTCACGAAGTCCCCTACAGCCAGACCGTGTTTTGCAGCATTCCACTGCGACTCGACTTCGTCAGAAATTGTCACTTCCATCTGCGCACCGCCTTGGCGCGCGATGAATCCGTTGTCGAGAAGCCGAACCACTTTCACGTCCGAAGTGAGGGCGACTTCCTGCCCGATGGCGCTCCGTCCTTTCGCTCGAATTTCCGGGATGGTATCCACTGCCGCCGAACCGAAGCGGGCGCTGTAGAAGCAAAGAGCGCCGAGAAAGAGAAGACAAGACAGGAAACCGAGTACCGATGGTCGTCCGTCCTTCAATCGCCAATCCTCGAATGCCACCAGTTGTCGAGAAAATCGGCTACCATCTGGTTTCCATACTCGTTCAGATGAATATCGCGGCAGAAGTACGGGGAACGGACCGCAGCCTTCTGCGCAATCACCTCATAAAGGTCCAGGTACTCGATCCCTGCCCGATCCAGTGCGCTCCGGACGGTGTTCACAACCGAGTAGGAGCGGGTGAAAACCTCTTCCTTGCTGGGCATCAGCACGGCGTAGAACTGGGCGCCATGAGCTTCCACGGCGTCCCGAAGAGCAGCAAGCGGATTCATCAGAAGTCTCATTTGTTCTGACGACTCGTTCACTCCCCGGTTCAGGTACTCCAGAGCGGCCTGGTCCAGAAACACCGTTGACGCGTCTGCGGAAGTGGCGGCCTGGGCCTTCACCGGGCCCGCCGCGATCTTGCTTTTTATGACAGTGACCAGGCGCGACCTGTTCAACCAGGTTCCAGGTTGTTTGTTCCTGCCCAGATCCAGCCGGAAGCGGTTGTAGTCCGTCTCCGGCGCCTGTTTCCGCCAACGCTGAAACTGCTCGGAATTGGTGATGTCCGCAGCGAGGAAAAGAAAGGCCAGGACGGCTTTCGGCTGAAGCGGTGCCCCATACTTGCGGTACGCCAGAAGCTGCCGGTCCGGTCCCGCCCCGGCGATACCCAGGTTGATAACCTTGACCTTGGGGTTAGCCTGCTGAAAGCGGCCGACGAAAGACCGATCCAATCCCGTGCCTTCGCCCATGACCAGGGAATCGCCGAGAACCACCAGATCGGCGCGCGACGGCCAAGGATCGCGATTCGGGAATCCGGAGGAGTCGGTCTCGCGCAGGTAACTGAAATCCATGGTATCAACCCGCTGACGGAGCCCCGGCCGACGCACAAATCCGATTTCCTTGTCGGGCATTACCTCGTCCTTCATCATCACCGCCTGCATTCGTATTTGACCGGCCTCCGGCAACAGGCTCGGAAAGTTTCGGACCAGGGCCTCACCGGCGACGGGCAGCAGGAGGAGGAAACATACGAAAAGGACGAGATAGCTACGCAAGTTCAAACGCTGGGTATCCTTTGGTGGACTAACACGGGCGACCATGGACAGGCACCGACAATCCAGGTTCGTGTCCGTGCCTGTCCGTGCCTGTCCGTGGTCGTCCGTGTTAGTCCGTGGCAGTCGAACGCTTCAAAAACGGCGCGATATCGCGCGAGGTGATCTCTCCCAGGAAAATCAAAGCCAGGCCGTAGACCAGAACCCCCGTCGAGACCACCGCCAGCTTCGCCAACAGCCCGCCGGTGATGAACAGAGCACTGAGGGCCAGCAGCCCGGCTGCCGTAACCGCATTTAGACCCGTCTGTTCCTGCAGAAGCGGTCCGTATTCCCGGCGAATCACCCACACCATAACCGTAAGAGAAACCAAGCCGGTTACCACGGCAGCAAATGCTGAGCCGACTGCCCCGAATTTCAGGGCAAGCACGACGATGAGTGGAATCGAAAGGAGAATCGAAAGGCTCGCAATCAACGCCGCCCGCCACACCCGCCCGAGCGCAACCAGGACTGAACCGAGAATGGCTAAAACCGTGCTCAGACCTTCCGCGACCAGCAGCACAGATAGCAGAGGCCCGCCGCCACTGTATTTGGCACCATAGGCGAGCTGCATCACCTCTTCAGCCAGGAAGACCAGGCCGAAAGCAACTGGAAGGTAGAGCAACAGGAAGAATCGAAGGGCCTGATAGATATACCTTCTGACCAGCTCACGATCTTCGGCCGCGGCCGCCCGCGCAACCGACGGCAGGATCACAGCAGCGACCGCAACGAGGCCGAACCCGGGAACACGGGCAATGTTCAACGCCGCCAGGTAGATCCCGGTGATAGCTGTTTCGGCCGGCCGCAAGAGTTGCAGGAGCCAGAGGTTAATGTTCCCGATCATCATCAGGAACAGCGAGTAAACGGCCATAGGTCCGGCGATTCGCAGAACCGTGTCAACCGCGCTCCGCCAGGAGGGGCCTTTCGTGTCACTGAAGCGCGTGACGAGGAAAGTTATACCAGCCACGGTCGTAAGAGCATTGACGATCAGGGCCTTCTCGACCGAGACTCCCAACTGGATTATGACCCACACGCCGGCGAATTTGGTGAAGGCGTACGTAATGCCCGCGCCACCGAGCCTCACAAACCGGTGATGGCCTTGGTGAATGGCCTGGAGTGCGGTGTAAGCCCCGAATAAAGGCAGATCCAAGGCCGCCAGGCGGAAAAAGAAAGTGCCGTTCGGGATGCCCAGCCATGACGCCAGAAGCGGGGCCGCTAACCAGAGGCACCCAAAGATCGCTGAATAGAGAATCAGGTTCAGGAAGAGCGTCGCCCGTTCGACGGCCCGGGCAGCCGTATCGGGCTGAGCCAGCAACCTCGCGGCGGCCGTGGGAATAGCGAATTTCCCCACTTGCTCCAGCCACACCAGCACCGACAAAACCACCCCGTACAAGGCGTAGTCGCGCGGGCCCAGCGCACGGGCTAACAGCACCACAGCGAGGTAACCGAAAAAGAAATAACAGCCCTGGCTCAGAACCAGGGCCACCGTCCCCCGTGCCGCACGGCCCGATTGAGGAGTGCGGATTGCGGATTCCGGATTCGTTAAGGTCTGATCGGTCGACATTCGTGAAGCGGCGTTTCCAGCTGTCATTCCGCCAACACCGGCTCCCGGCGAAGCTGGTCCAAGACCTTGCCATCCATGTAAGCAGGGGTTTCGAGCCCCAGTAGCGAAAGGATAGTAGGTGTGAGATCGAGAATATGGTTGCCCTCCAGACATTCACCCTTGGGAACATCCGGCCCGGTCACGATAGCAAACGCATTCGGACGGTGATTTCCCACGTAGAAAGGCACGACTCCATACCCGGGCTCCTTCGTCTTGATCCTGCCCAGTTTCCCAGCCAGTAGCTCATTGGTGACTTTGGCTTCCGGGTCCCAGTTGATGATGATATCCGGCAGGTGGCTGCGGCACGGCCCCTTGAAGATCTCGTCTGTCTTGTAGACCGTGTGCGCGGCCGGCTTCCCGGTCGCCGGACCAGCCAGTGCGAGCGCAACCTGGTACAGCTCCTCGACGAGCTTCCGGTACTCCTCGCCTGGCTCGACGATTCCTTGCGGTTCCCGACCCTTCAGATTGATGCGGATATATCCTTCATTCGCGTTGGAAATCAGAAACGCTCGCGTTTTTTCCCAGACAATGCCCGCGGTAAGCCACTTCAGAGCCAGCTTCTCCTTCATGCTGTGTGAGAAGAATGTCTGCGAAACGGCTGTGCGAACGTTTTGGGGGATCATTTGCCGGAGGGTACTCAGAAGGTGCTTCGAACTGAACGAAGACCCCTTCCCGGCCGCCGTCTTCCCTCCTCCGTTGGCACTCCCGCTTGTCGCCGTCAGGCCCATCTGGCGCAGAAGCTCCTCGAGGATATGAGAGCCGCTGTAATTCGGCCCCATGCCGTCGCCGGACACCAGGAAGACCGTCGTCTTTTCGCCCGCTTGCTTCAGAATCTCACCGATGCCCCGATCAACCGCCACATAGACATCGCGCAGAGCATCGCGCAGCGAAGGGTCCACACACTCTGGATGAGTCGGATAGGAAGGGTCGTGCAGATGCCAGAGGTAATGCCCGGCCGGATGGGTCTCCCCGTAAACCGTGAGGAAAAGGTCCCACCCCTCCTTCTGCATCAGCCATTTAATAACCTGCGTCTTTTTTTCCACGCCGGCAACCAGGGAGTCCCGAAACCACTGGCTTTCAGGAAGAACTGCAACCTTGCTGTGCTCGGGCGCCGGATACGGCCCGAATTTCGCCTCAATCTCACTCTTCAGCGAAGCGGGCACAATAGCCGGTTCGGAAAACCAGGACCAGGTGCCCCATTCCACGATCTGAGACCCTTTGAAGTTCTGAAGCGGACAGGTCATGAAGGCATCCATGACCACACTGCTTTTCCCCTGCTCACTCAGGAGTTTCCAGAAGAAAGGGAACGGAGTTTTGTCCGGGCGCGGCCGGGTTGGGCTCTGATCGCCTGGATTCATCACGTAGGCGTGATAGAGCCCGTGCTTGTCCGGCGTGACGCCGGTAAAGATTGAGGGCCAGGCCGACACATGCAGGATCTCCGCCGTGGTGGCCATCCGTCCGGAGGTTCCCTGCGCCCGCATCCGAGCGATGTTCGGCAAGAGGCCCTGTCTTTCCCACTGCTCGATCAGCTCGGCATCCGCGGAATCCAGTCCGATGAACAGCACCCGCTGTCCGCTGCCCGCTGCCCGCTGTCCGCTGACCACAGGCCGCTGCCTACTGGGCGCTGACTGTTGCCCGCTGCCGGCTGGACGCTGACCGCCGGCCGTCGACCCTGGGCCGCTGTCTGCCGGCGCGGACCCATTGCTGCTTTCAAGCCCTGCCTTCGTCCGCATCTCTCGGGTAAAGACCTCATCTATCTTGATTCGCCGGCCTTGATCCTGTGAGCGTTTGGCGGTCTCGACCATGGCAAGGGTCCAAATATTGTCCGCGCCGCTGGTCTCCGGCTCGACCCCCTGGGCAATCGCGTCACGAAACTGGTTAAGAATCGAAACGGTTCCCGCACGCGGATACGGCAGCTCATCACCCTCAGGCACGTCGATCAAAGGCACCTTCTGAAAAGTCCTTTCGCCTCGCGCCCGCCAGGAGACGGTCTTGCGATCCGTTCGGATCTCTCCGTTCTCGCCCTCAATCCAAAGGTCGTACTCGTATCTGGTTGCGACCAGCGTTCCCGAGTACTGTATCGACAGTCCGTTACGGAGCGTTATGAAGGCCTCAAGGGCGGCGCCGTCGTCATAGTCACTTCCCGGTGGGTTGAACGAGCGGGAGAGTATCGAATCCGGCTGGCTCTGGAACAAGTACCGGAAACTGTCGAAATGGTGGACAGCAATCTCATTCAGGAAGGGATCGAGCATGCTCTTGACCCAGGGCCCCTGGGAGTGGCTCGGCTGGTCACGGCGATCGATACAGACGATTGAACCGATTCTTCCGATCCGACCGTCGTTCAGGAGCTTCCTGACAGTCCGCTCCGCCTGGAAGAACCTGAAGTTCTCCGCGACCATGAGCGGTTTCCCGAGCTTCCTGGCCAATCCAACTGTCGCTGCCGCTTCTTCCAGCTTGGACGAGAGCGGCTTTTCAACCAGGACCGGCAACCCAGTCTCGAGAGCTTTCCTGGCATGCTCTCCGTGGAGGAACGACGGCGTGGCGATCAGCACGGCGTCCGCCTGAACATCGCGAAGCGCCTTGTCGAAGTCCGTGAAGAACTTCCCGTGCTCTTGCCCCGGTACCGCGCGAACCTCCTGGAGCGCCTTTTCCTCTCGGTCAACACAGGCGGCGGAGACGAAGTCCGGATGAGCCGCGACCACATCGAGCCAGTGTCGTCCCCTGACACCCACACCCACATGAACAATGCGGAAAGCCATTGAGAATCCTCCGGACGAAGAAGAAGTCGGAAAGAAGAAGAAGAAGAAGAAGAAGAAGAAGAAGAAGTCAGAAGTCGGAAGAAGAAGAAGTCAGAAGTCAGAAGTCAGAAGTCAGAAGAAAATCAGAACCTGTCTGCGTTCCTTCTGGCTTCTGACTCCCGACTTCTGACTTCCGCTTCTGACTCCCGACTTCTGACTTCCGCTCTGACTTCTAACTTCTGACTTCTGACTTCTGACTTCTAACTTCTGACTTCTGACTTCTGACTTCTGACTTCTGACTTCTGACTTCTGACTTCTTCTTCTGACTTCTGACTTCTGACTTCTCTTCTTCCGACTTCTGACTTCTGACTTCTTCTTCTAAAACAATATCGGTCTCACCAACATCACCGATATGCCGACAATGACAAACGAGACGAACACGTAGCCGTATACCACCTTCGAGGCACGGTGGCCGACGAACAATTGAAAGCCGGCGAGCAACAGGACGAGGCCGATCTTGGCCCACATCATTTTTCCCCACGCCGTGGCGATGAATTCTGACGAAAAGAGCTGCTCAATCGACACGCCTCGGTGATTGAGCATGATGATGCCCGTCGTCCAGAGGACCGCCTGGGCATACCACCCGACTCCTCCCATCCTGTCGACCATCCTCGAGAAGAAGCGGTCACTGCCCGGGTCTTCGAAAAACATCGCGCCAATCCAGAAAGCAACCGTTCCCACATGAACCCAAACCGCAAGCACGTAAACCAGATCCATCGCAGTAGTCCTCGTATGATGTATGCCGCCAACGGACTCACACGGACAAAACGGGTTGATCGGAGGGACTCGTGTTATCCGTTGGCTGGAAAATGGTCGGTTTCCCCTCCATTTCCTTTCCCGGCTTCAGTCCGAGCAGTTTCAACACCGTCGGAGCCACGTCGACCAGACGGGCGGAAGGGCTGATACCGGCCGGCTGATTTGGACCGACGCTCAGCAAGAACGCCTCCGGCGAGTGCGTTCCGGTTCTCTGGTCAGGGTTGACACCCGCGACCTGGCCGGCACGGGGCGAGACCAGAGCAGCAAACGGCGCGTCATCGTTCCAGGTGGCGACTATGTCGGGCAGATACTCCTGCTGCTTGCCAGGAAAGACCTCGTTGCGAATCCAGACTTCTTTCACCGCCCGCTTCCCTGTCGCCGGGTTGGTCAAAGCCTTGAGATCGTTGCCTATCGCGTCACACACTTCCTGGTAGCCTTTGCCTGGCTCTACGATGCCCTGTGGTTCCCTTCCCTTGAGGTTGATACGGATACAACCTTCCAGGTCGGTCGGGAGCGTGAACGCCTTCGTCCTCGTCCAGTCGATCTCCGAAGCCGCAGCCTGGCTGCCCAAACGGTCGCGCAGCCACCATGGCAGGTTGTCGGCAATCCAACGTTTTGCGCCGGGCGGCATCATGTGCCGGGCTCGGCCCAGCAGGGACCGCGGGGCGCCCGACTGCGGATTTCCGTTTCCCGCTAGACCGGCGGTGTAGCCGAGCTTCTCCAACATCGGAGCGAGGAGGTGGCAGGCGACCCGATTAGACCGGACTCCGTCTGTGCTCAAAACCATCAGCGTAGTCTGGCCGTCCAAGCGGCCGGCGAGCGCGCCCAACTCCGCATCCAGGGTCTCGTACACGTGGAAAATCTGAGCGAATTGACCAGGGTCCGACTTTTCGACCGAATCGATGTCGGCCGGCCAGAGGTAATGGCCGGCAGGGTGCGTCTCGCAGAGCCCGACAGCCGCCAGATCCCAGGAATCGCGTCCCAACAGCCATTGGAAGGTCTGAAACTTGTACCGAATGCTCTTGACCAGGCGACTTTCCAAATCCCGGGTCTCGGGGATTCGCAGGCCGAGTCTCTTTGCCTCCATTCCAAGCGGATAGGGGCCGAACTTCCTCTTCATATCCAGAAGGACATTCGCCGGTTGCGAAGCGGGAGTCCCGTACCAGGCCCAGGTACCCCAATCGTAGACGGCAGTCCCCTGCAAACCCGTTTCCGGAAACGTCTCCGGTATGTCGTAGATGACGCAGCGAGCCCCCTGATCAGACGCCGTTTTCCAAAGCGTCGGAACGCCATACTGGTCCGGCTCGATATGCGAGGCTACTTGACGGCCCGGCTTCGCCTGGTAGGGGTAGTAGACCCCGTGTGCTCCCGGGGAGGCACCCGTCGCAAAGGTGGGCCAGCCGGACGTATGCAGGACACGAGTCGGGCTTTCCAGATCCGACCACATGCCGGACCCGATCAACTTGGAAAAATGGGGCAAACGCCCCTGTTTGCTCCAGTGACGGATGAGCTTTCCGTCACCCATGTCAAGACCGATTATTAAGACTTTCATGTTAGAAGGCCTTTCACACATGGACGAATACGGACGGACATGGACGCACACGGACAGACGCGGACAGACCCTGGTCTGTGTTCGTCCGTGTCCATCACTGGCTACCCTCGTACCTCGGGACCCGCCTCCTCGAACAATTTCCGGACGTCGACCGGCCGGCTGTCGCGGTCCGACTGCATAACGGCCTCAAGCATTGCAATGGGCCATAGGCTCTCTGTCAGCGAAGCCTCAGGCAGTCGCTCCTGCACCGCAGCCCTCAGCTGTTCCAGAAGCACACGACGATTTTGCAGATCGGAAACCCTGGGTCTTTTAACGAGCAGGGGGATGAACCGGGGCCACCCGCGCTTGCGCCACCACATGATCTTTCGGTCCGTCCAGAGCACCCCCTTATCGCCCTCGATGCGCGTCTCGTGTTCGTTACGGGCCGACGCGATCGAGCCGTAGTAATGGACATGGACACCCTGCTCCATCTCGATCATCGATTCGGTTGTGGCCCCGTGGCTATACACGCTCCAAGGCGTCTTGCGGGAAAGCGCCATGAGAGTCATCGGATTGGCGCCGAGCACGCTCCGGAGTCCGTCAAAGCAGTCGACGGCCTGGTCGAGAAGCTGCGCATAGTTGGTCTCAACCGGCCATCCGTCCTCGCTCGCCTGCTTCCGCCGGTCAATGACGCTGACGTGAGTCACCTGTCCTACCCGACCCTGCCGCACAAACTCTCTTAAACGGGCCTCGGCCCAGCCGAATCGCGATTCCTGGGCGACTATGATGCGCTTGTTCCTCGCGCGGGCGGCGCTGAGCACTTCGGCGGCTTCACCGACCGTTGTCGCCAATGGAGTCTCCAGCATGACGCTCAGCCCGGCATTAACCGCCTGGATCGCATGTTGGCCACGAACGACAGGCGGGGACGAAATGATGGCGGCGTCGGCCCTAACCTGAAGGGCCTCATCGAGGCGAGAAAAGGCGGCCGCGGATTGGGGAAGCCGGATTGCAGATTCTTGGCTGCCCGCATCGGTATGTACTGCGGCAACGACCTGGACGTTCCTTTGTCGGGAGGCAATCTGCAGCCACTCCCGGCCCTTTGTCCCCATACCGACGATAATGATCTTCATCTGAAATTCCTCAGTGTGCTTGCCGGCTCTGCGGAACGATCCGCAATTTGCAATCGGCGATCCGCAGTTGGATATCCGCACTCGGCAATTGCCTGCAGGTACCCGCGCGCCGTCGCTTCCCAGCTGCGGTGTTCGACTGCTTGGAACGCGGCTTGTCCCATTTGACTGAGCTTCGTCCGGGTTGGAGTCGCGGGCAGAAAAGTGCTCCACCCGGCGACCGAATTGGGAAGCAGGAAGCCGTTGATGCCCGGCTGGATCAGTCGCTTGATCTCGCCACTCGGAATGCTGGCCACCGGCCTCGCACAGGCCATGTATTCAGGAATCTTCAGAGTGGAGAACGTGATCGTCTGATCGTGAAAAGCTTCCGCGCAGTAAGGAGCGAGACACAGATCCGAGGCGCCGATATAGAACGGTACTCGTTCATGCGGCACCCGGCCGTGAAAGACGACTGGGCAACCACTCCTCGCGGCCGCCTGTTCGTAACGCGGCCGGAACTCGCCCTCACCGACAATGTGCAACTCCAAACCGCGAGAGTGGAACTCCGCTAGAGCTTCGAGCAGCGGCGACAGATCGTGATATTTGTCCATTCCGCCGACGTAGAGAAGAACCAGCTTCTCAGGCGCGATTTGAACGGACTGACGGGCCAGGTTCTGGTCAATGGGCCGGAAGAGAGCGTGATCTACCCCGAGCGGCACAACTCGGATCTTGTCTAGCGGAACTCCTCTGACCAAATAAAGCTGCTGTCTCAGTTCCTCGGTCTCCGCTATGACAATCGGGGCCTTCCCCGAGTAAGAGCCGGCAAGCCGTTGCGCTCCGGAATGGAGAAGCCACTTCAGGAAATCGCGAGGCGCGGTTCTCGGCCCCGTCCAGCAGCGCGCGTCGTTCTCAATGACGGCACCTGCCGCCCCTGAAGCCGCGGCGCTGTGGACCAGGTATCCGCTCAGCCGCCAGCCCTTCTCCAGGACGACGTCGTAACGGCCGGCCGCCTGCCTCGCGTATTCCCTCACTGTCCGCAGATAGGCGAGGTGAGACAGTGGATTGACACCGCGAGTGGCTTCATCGTCGACACCCACGCCCGGGTGGCTCCGTTTGTCGATCGTTTCGACACCGAACGTTCCATTCAGGCCGGCGGCCGAGTCCGGGATGTTCCGAAAAGCGACCGTCACATCAGCCCATGCCGCCATTGCCTTCGCCAGCGACAGGATGTTGCGCGTGGTCCCCGAGGTAGGCACGAGCGAGTGCCCGGGAGCCGCATAACAGATTGAAAGGCGCTCTTTCATTGAATCCCCTGCGCGGCACTATAGGAAACCGGCATCCCGTCGAGGACCTTTTCATAGAGCCGGTCGAGCCCAGCCAGGCACTCGCGCCACGTGTACTTACTGTCCACCAGTTCTCGACCTGCTTCTGCCAATTGCATCGCTAGAGCCGGGGACGACCTCAACCGGTTTACCTCCGAAACCCACTGGTCTACGCTGTCTGCAGCCAGAAAATTAATTCCGGGCGCAACTTGGAGCCCTTCCGCCCCTACCGTTGTTGAAATCACCGGGCATCCGGCGGCCATCGCCTGGAGAATCTTCAAGCGGGTGCCGCCACCGGATCGAAGCGGCACGATAAGAGCGAGGGATTCGGAGAGGTAGGGGCGAATGTCAGGAACCTGACCCGCTATTTCAATGCCGGGGAGCCGAGCCAGATCGAGCACGCGCCGATCGGGACGACTTCCGACAACACGGAATCTCAGATCAGAGCTCATCTCGAGAAGGCGAGGAAACACTTCCTGGCTGAACCAGACGACCGCATCGATATTCGGGGGGTAGTCCATGGAGCCGACGAAGGTCAGGTTGCGGCTTGGAGAGGGCGGGTGGAAGGCATAATGCTCCGCATCCACCCCATTAGGCACCAGCTCGACACTCGCCTCCGGCGCGTTCTCCTCGATCCACTGCTGTTCCAGCTCGGAAACCGCCGTCACACCGTGAAATTGCCTGATCGCCGTTGCTTCCCACGACTTGAAGAACACTTTGTCGCCCATCAACAGAAGGCGCCGGCTGTCCCAGTGGGAGAAGTTGGTCTCCCGATCAAACCGGATTGATTCAATATTGTGTGTCGAAAGAATACGTTTGGGACGGACCCCCGGATCGACGGCTTTCAGATAAGCCGCCATGACGGGGTACTCTATATGGATAATGTCGAACGCCTGACGAAAGGTCAAATCGCGCACTCGACCCGCCAACCCTTTGTCAAAGAAGAAGCTCTGGATCAGAGGTGTCCCGCGCATCAGCCCGGCTGCCAATCTGGCGCCAATGGCCGGAAGGCGGTCTGACCGGACAGTGGAAAAGACTTGTGCGCACAACCCGGGGATCGGCCCCAAGTCGGGATCGCCGTCCACTTCCCTGACAGGGGCAAGCAGAGTCACCCTGTGCCGACGGGCAAGATGGCGAATAGTTTCATAGATGCGTATGCGGCCCCCATCGAACAGAGGCCACGGCCAGCGGGGTGATAGAAACAGGATTTCAGCCATTTCGCGGGAAGGTTAGAAAGGACCCCAAGGACCTCAAAGACCTCAAGGACCACCAAAGACGGATTCTCGCCGTCCTTGTTGTCCTTGAGGTCCGTGAGGTCCTTTTAACGGTTGCTCTTCGGGCGTTACCGTCTGCTCAACCAACTGCACGAAGCGTTCCCAGCCAAACTTCGCTTTCTCGAGCTTGATGTTCGCTATGAATTCCCGGGACTTTTCTTCTCGAAAAAACCGAAGCACAGCATCAGCCAGAGCTCGGGGATCCGCAGGGTCGATCAGGTATCCCGTCCGACCATCATCGACCGTCTGGGGCAACGAGCCGACGCGGCTCGCCACCACCGGACGGTCGAAGGTAAAGGCGCTCTGAACCACGCCACTGCCGGTGGCCGAGACGTAAGGAAGTATCACCAGGTCCGCCGCGGAAAAATAAAGACCTACTTCTTCATTGGGCACATAGCCGTCGATCCGCTTGATGTGTCTTTCCAGGCTCAGTTCCTCGACGTGCTTATTGATTGACTTATCCCCATCCCAGGACTCTCCGACGAGCAGCAGCGTGACCTGCCGCTCACGGAGGATCAGCGGTAACGCCTGGAGCAGGTATTCGACGCCTTTGTAGGGGCGGACAAAGCCGAAAAAGAGAAGCAGGTCACCAGTCAGATCAAGCCGGCGCCTGGCTTCCTCCCTGGACAGTGTCCCGTTTTCGGGGCACTCGTTCCCCGTAAGAAAACCAAGGGTTATTTTCTGCTGCGGGACGATCGCCGACAGCCTGACCCGGTCTTCCTCGGAGTGAACGATGAAGTAGTCTCCTCGTGGCAAAACGGTTTTCGCGCAGAATCGGCTGAGAAACCGCGAATCGTGATCAAACACGTTGTGGCAGATAAACAACAGGCGGGACTTTGACAGGAGTTTAAGGAGGGCGGTTATTGTCAGAAATTGTGGTGTCCAATAGAAGGTCCACCAGGGAATGATAACGAGGTCCGGCCGGTCGGCCAGGATTCGTCGGACGACCCTCACCCAGGTCCAGGGGTTAAGAGAATCGAGCAGGTACTCGATCCCGGGCTCGGTCAACGGTTTCTTGCTATTGTCGCGGTCTGTCTTGCCCGGAAAAAGCCAGCCGGGATATTGCCGTTTAAAACCATAAAAGGAGACCTGATGGTCTCGTCGCAGGTGTCGGTATAAAAGGGTCGTGTGCAGGGCCAAGCCGCCCCTGAAAGGATGACTTGGCCCGATCATGGAGATCCTCACTGCCGGACCTCGAGGACTTTGACCAGGTCCCGAACCGTCTCGACCGGTCTGCCGGAGTCGTTGAACTGCAGGTCCTTCACCCGGAACAAGAGTTTCTCGATCAACTTTCGGTTGGCCGCCAAGAGGTCGGCGAGCAGACCGATCATGAAGGTCTGAAAGCCGATAATCATCAGAACCGCGGCCAGGATCAATGACTGAATGTGCCCGGCTCCGCTGTTGCTAAAGTAAAAGTACAGGAACCGGAGGCCAAGGAACACGCCCGCCATGAACACCACACCGCCGATCAGGAAGAAGACACGAAGCGGCTCGTACATAGCGTATATCCGCAAAATCGTGACGGCGGAATTCTTGATGTAGTTCCAGGTGCTGGAGAACAGCCGGGACTTGCGGGTCACCACGTTGGTCGTGATCGGCACGTGCGCCACCGCAATCTGGTTCCTCCCCGCCTGAATGATTGTCTCAAGCGTGTACGAGAAGTCGGAGATAACGTTCAGTTGAAGGGCCGCGTGACGACTAAACGCGCGGAAACCGCTGGGCGCATCGGGGATGTCCGTATTGGAGAACTTCCTCACCACCCAGCTCCCCAGTTTCTGAAGCGCTTTCTTCGTTCCCGAGAATTGGCCGATCTGTGCCACCTGGCGATCACCGACCACCATTTCGGCTTCTCCCTTCAGGATCGGCTCGATCAATCGGCAAACCTCATGCCCCGGATACTGGTTGTCGGCATCCGTATTGACGATGATGTCGGCTCCCAGCTTCAGGGCGGTGTCAACACCGGCCGAGAACGCGCGGGCGAGCCCCTGATTCGTCGGAAAGCGAACGATGTGCTGAACGCCGCATGCGCGGGCAACGTCGCTGGTCCCGTCAATGGAACCATCGTCTATGATCAGGATCTCCAGTTCGTCGATCCCGCAAAGCTTTCGTGGTAACGCCGCCAAAGTGGTCGGCAGCGTCTCCGCCTCGTTAAGACAAGGGATCTGAATGATTAACTTCATGTCTTAAAACCTCTACGGTTCACCGTTCACCGTTCAGCGTTCACCGTTCCCCCGTTTCTGGGTTCAAACTTCGCTCTCAAAGTTGAACCCGGAACGGTGAACGCTGAACGGTGAACGGCGAACGGTGAACCGTCACCCGTCAATCCAATTGGTATTCGCTCCGCCAGTCGACGTCGTCTTTGAGCGCCGGCTGGTCGGTCTTGTTCAGGAGAAGGGAACCGAGCACCAGGTGGTCCATCTCGGTCCTCATGAAACAACGATACGCGTCTTCGGGAGTGCAGACGATGGGCTCTCCCCTGACGTTAAAGCTCGTGTTCACCAGAACGGGGCAACCGGTAATTCGGTAAAACTCCTTTAGCAGGTCATAGTAGGCAGGGTTGTGCCGGCCGTCGACCGTCTGAATCCGGGCCGAGTAGTCGAGATGAGTCACAGCGGGGAGGTCCGAACGGGGGACATTCAGCTTTTCGATACCGAAAAGCTCCTTTTGCTCCTCGGTCATCGGCAGCTGCCTTTCCTTCTTCACCGGGGCGACGAGCAACATGTAAGGCGAATCCCCGTCCATCTCAAAGCAGTCACCGACGTGTTCCCGCAGCACGCTGGGCGCAAAGGGCCGGAAGCTTTCCCTGAACTTGATCTTCAGATTCATGACCGCCTGCATGCGGGGGGACCGCGGATCTCCGAGAATGCTGCGTCCGCCTAGCGCTCGCGGTCCGAACTCCATGCGGCCGTTTAGCCAGCCGACGATCTTTTCCTGGGCCAGAAGGCAGGCCGTTCGACCGATCAGGTCTGCGGGCCTGAGTTTTTCGTACACCGCTCCGATCGACTGGAGGTAACTCTCGATCTCGGCCTCCGAGAAAGCGGGCCCCAGATACGCTCCCTTCATGGAGTCGTGCTGATCCGTCTTCCTGGGCTGACCGAGGACCTTGTGGTGCACCAAGAGCGCTACTCCCAAAGCTCCTCCGGCGTCTCCGGCCGCAGGCTGTATCCAGATCTGCTTGAACGGGCCGTCGCGGAGCAGGCGACCGTTACCTACGCAGTTGAGTGCCACGCCACCGGCCAGGCAAAGTTTCTCCATGCCCGTCACTTTGTGGACGTGCCTGGCCATCCGAAGCATGACCTCCTCGGTTACCTTCTGAACTGAGCAGGCCAGGTCCATTTCACGCTGGGTCAGCCGTGTCTCGGGTTTGCGCGGCTCGCCGCCGAAGAGCTTCGAGAACGCCCCGTTGGTCATCGTCAGGCCATGAAGGTAGTTGAAGTAATCCATGTTCATCTTGAAGGAGCCGTCCTCCTTCAAGTCCATCAACTCCGTCAGGATTGCGTCGACGTACTTCGGCTCCCCGTACGGGGCCAGGCCCATGACCTTGTATTCGCCCGAATTCACTTTGAAACCCGTGAAGTAGGTGAAGGCCGAATAGAGCATTCCGAGCGAGTGCGGATAATGAATCTCGCCCAGCAGGTCGATCTGGTTTCCCCGGCCGATCCCATAGGAAGTGGTCGCCCATTCCCCGACACCGTCCATCGTCAGAACAGCCGCCTCCTCAAACGGCGAGGGATAGAAGGCACTGGCGGCGTGAGACTCATGATGCTCCGCAAAAAGGACTTTCCCCTGATACCCGCCCAGTTCCCGGCGAATCAACTCGCGGGTGAAGAGTTTTTCTTTGACCCATAGAGGCATTGCCATCATGAAGGAGCGGAGGCCGTAGGGGGCGACCCCCATATAGTTCTCCAGAATCCGTTCGAACTTCAGCAACGGCTTGTCGTAGAAAGCGACAAAGTCGAGTTGATCGAGCCCAACTCCGCCTTCCTTCAGGCAGTACCGTACTGCGTTGGACGGGAAATTCTGATCATGCTTCTTCCGGGTAAAGCGCTCTTCCTGTGCTGCCGCCACGATCTCACCGTCGCGTACCAGACAGGCAGCCGAGTCGTGGTAGAAAGCCGAGATACCGAGAATGTTCATAGCATCCATCGAGTTGCGGGTTACGGGTTACCGGTTGCAGGTCGCGAGTTACGGGTTGCGGTTTACCAACCATGACTGCTAACTCGCAACTCGTAACCTGTAACCCGCAACCCGTCTGTCTTCAGAACTGGCGCTCGTAGGTTTCGGGTCGGACCGGACCGGGAGTCCTCGAGATCCAATACGATTGGGCGTTCGGATCCAGCCTTCGATTGAGCGGGTCGCGAAACAGCCGGGCGATCGCACCGATCGGGGTCACCACCAACGCAAAGAGAAGGGTCAGGATGATCCTGGTGTTGATCCAGCCCAGCACATTTCCGAACCTGATCCAGCCCTTCTCAACGGGCCGCAGTGCGGGTGGATAAACCAACCCGAGAAGCACTAAGCCAACCGCGATAGACCACATCACCAGCGGCGCGGTGCTGTGGCCGCGGTACCAACTGACCGTCCCGATGATCGAAAGGCCCAGTCCGACGATGAGCCCGAAACGCCGCAGCTGCTGGTTGGATTTGGTGCTCATAAGCCTCTAGAAGATCGTGTAGATAAACGGACTGATTGCTGAACCGTGCGTCAGGAAGATCAATGCTCCGAGCATCAGCATCATGAGGATGACCGGTGCAAGCCACCACTTCTTCCTCTCCCTCATGAACGCCCAGAACTCGGCAACCAGCGATAACGTCATATTGCTCAAAACTCAATCCCTCCTCTATATCTTCGGGGTAGCCTCAGTACGCCCCGGAGCCGCGAAAAACCGCGGGCAGGGTCTTCAGCAGGATCTTCAGGTCGAGACCCAGGGACCAGGTATCGATGTACTCCAAGTCCATCCGAACCCAGCGCTCAAAGCTCACGTCGCTTCTCCCACTCACCTGCCAGAGACAGGTCAATCCGGGCTTCACGCTGAAGCGCCGCTTATGCCACTGGGTGTCGATCAGCTTGACGTCTCTGAGAGGAAGCGGCCGCGGGCCGACCAGGCTCATTTCGCCTTTCAGGACATTGATCAGCTGGGGCAGCTCGTCAATGCTGAACTGGCGCAGAAAACGCCCAACGCGGGTGATCCGCGGGTCCTTCTTAATCTTGAATACTGGCCCGTCGGCCTCATTCAAAGTTTCGAGCAGGACTTGGTTTTTGTCGGCCTCCTGCACCATGGTCCGAAATTTCAAAACCTTGAAGCGGCGCCGGTTCAAGCCCACTCGCTCCTGTCTGAAAAGGACCGGACCGGTCGAATCGAGCTTGATGAGAAGCGCGACCAGCAGAAGGAATGGGGCCAACAGGATCAGCAGCGCGGCGCTGCCGACAAAATCGATGATCCTCTTCATCGCCAATTGCCAGCCGTCTTCGGGGCCCGAACGGATGGTGACGACAGGGACACCGTCAATCGTGTCGACCTGGGGACGAGCCACTCGCAGATCGAACAGATCGGTGCGGACGCGGACCATGATTCCCTGCTCTTCACACACCTCCACGATCTTCTCAATCAAGTCACGACGTCTTCGGAGCGGCAGGGCGACGAGAACTTCATCAACCGGTTCACGCGCAATAATCGCGCCCAGATCAGCCAGCACTTGCGTATCGTTCATCTTCGTCAATCTCCTTGGCGTCAATGCTCCCTACAACGCGATACCCCAGCCCTGGTTCGCCCGCAACATATGCGTTTAGACTGGCTACATCATCGCCGGAAGCGACAATCACGACGTTACGAAGGTTGCGGCCTCGGGAACGGATTAGATAGAGCAGGTGCTGAGCCACTTCTCGGGTGGTCCCCAAAACAACAAAACTCAGTATCCAGTAGACAATCAGGAAGGTATTCGAGGCAAAATCCAGCTGGAAAGGCCACCGCAGGATCAGTTGAGCTAACGTCATCAACGTGGCGGCCAAGAGAACCTCATGCAACCTCTGGGGAAAACTCGAAAACCGGTGGGATCGGTAAAACCCGGACATGGAAAGGATTCCGGAACAGAGTGCCAGATAACCGATCAGCAGAAACAGGTTGACGACCTTAATCCGGATGACGAGAAGGTAGGTGACGCTCGGTAGGGCAACCGAACCCGAACTGATAGCCAGGGAGGCTAATAGAACCAATCCCATGAGCCCCAAGTCCAGGATCTTCAAGAAACGCCACCACGAATTTCTCGTGTAGCTCAACGGTTGAGAACCTCCCATTAAAACAACTCCTCAAGATGTGCGCAGCATCTGCGCTTCGCGCCTGTTACTTACAGTCCCTCAGGACCCAGGCAAGAAGTAACCAAGCCTGAAAGCAGTGACGGGGGAGTTGAGTTACGCACCAAGTCGGCGCCCTCCCAAAACCCGGCGAAAATCGGAAGACACATGCGGGTCGAGCCGCAGGTTTGCAATCTGCCACTCATGAGGCAACCTATGTGCCCTTTTCTCTCATATCGCATAACCTGTTCATTTCCAGCACCATCGGGCGAAAAGGCCCTGTCCGAACCGTGAATCGGATTACATAAAGTGTGAAGGCAAGTAAACAGTGGCAGCGGGGACCCAGAGAGGTGAACGCTCCCATTTGCCTTGCCTAACGCTACCGCCGGACAGTTCCCCAAACGATGGTGCTGGATACAGTCCCGGGGATCACGCCCAAGAGGCCGTAG
>RPQK01000008.1 GCA_003819755.1 Acidobacteriota bacterium
CCCAGCGCGTCGTGGAAGTACCACCGTTGGCCTTCGGTCAGCTCGGCACGGACCAGGTCCGAAGCGAAATAATAGGCGCCGGTCAGCTGGCCCCAGCGATCGTATTCATTCGAAACCTGGATGCTGTCTCCGCGGTAAGTGTACTGAGTGACGTCGGTAGCCGTCGCGCGCGAGATGCGACGACCCTGGAAGTCATAGTCGTAGGTTCCTGCAACCTGATCGCCAACGCTGACTTTGACCAACCGGTCGGCACCGTCGTGCTCAAAGGTACGGAGCGATGCCGGCGACTGCTCGGTGGCCAGATTGCCGTTCGGGTCATAGGTCAGGCGTAATGAATTCGCCGGAACGGCAATATCATTGACCTCGGTCAGCTGGTTCGCGTCGTTACATGTGTAGGTCCGGTTAACCGCCTCTCCGGAGGGGGCTTGGCCGATTTCCGCCTCTCGGTTCCCGACTTTGTCGTACTTGTAGTCGACTGTCCTGCCGCTGTAGGCGGCCTGCGTCAATCGCTCAAGCTCGTCATACCGGTACGTGAGTTGCCGGGCGGGCTCAGCATTGAACTGGCGCGTTTCGCTGACCCGATTCGAATCCTTATCGTAGACGTATCCGAACTGCTCGACCTCGGTCGGGCTGATCTGGTTCTTGACGCTGGTTATCCGATTGGCTTCATCGTAGCCATATTCTCGGAGCATCCCGCCGGGGTACCGGACCTTCCCGAGAAGGTTATCCGCACGCCATTCCAATCCAACGGGCTGGTCTCCGGGGAGCGTGGCGTCCGAAAGGCGGTTGGCCGCGTCGTAGGCATACCCAGTGGTTCGTCCCTTTGAATCGACGAAACTCACAACGTTATCGGCTCGGTCGTACTCGAACGCAATGCTCCGGTCGTACGGATCCATCGCCTGCTTGAGCCGGTTCCTCTCGTCGTATCCGCGTGTGTAGGTCCTCGGTGGGGTGTTTGGTCCGCCGACCGTCTCCTCCAGTTTGACAAGGTTACCTTCCGGGTCGAAATGGTACTGCCACTTCAGGAGCTGTGCGCCCGAAGAGATGGTCGTGAAGTCTGGCTGGTCCTCTGCGTCGTACACCGTGGTCCGGGATTGTGTCTTCGGATCGATCCGCAGCGTCAAATTGCTGTTTGCGTCATAGTCGTAAGTGCTCTGTCTGGCGAGGGGGGACGTGACCGTCTCGACGCGATTCACTGAATCATAGGTAAAACGCGTCTCGCGGTTTCCGTCGACATCTTCCGGGTCCCGTACTACGACCAGGTTCTGCGCCTGATCGTACCGGTAGGTCCAAGGTTGCTGGAGGGCGTCCTTCACCTGAGTGAGCGAACCGAGGTCGTCATACTCGTATTGTGTCTGGTGCTCGAGCGGATCGATTCTTTTCCGCAGCAACTCACCGTCGTTTTCGAATTCTGTGAGGTTACCCTCCCCGTCCTTGCGGGTGATGACCCGGTTCAGGCCGTCGAACTTCTGCTCGACCGGTTCGCCTTCGCCGTCCGAGTAGCTGATAAGGTTGCCCGCTTCATCGTACTCGAAACGCTCGGTGCGAAGGCCGCCGTGCGCGGCGCTGCTGACCCAGTTCTCGTCCGTGTACTCATAGGCGACCCAGCGTTCTTCGCCATCGGACTGCTTCTTCAGGTTGTCGTTTCCGTCATATTCGTAATGGGCGAAGCGCTTTCCGCCCCAGTCGACATGGACCAGGCGGTCGAGCCCGTCAAAAATCTCGACGCGCTGGTTGCCGTTGCGATCGGTCGTGGTGCGGGTAACACCGTAGCCATCCAGATAGTCAATCTTCGTTAAATGCTTGAGGCGATCGGTGATCGATGCCAGCCGGTCGACCTCGTCGTAGCGGTAATCGGTCCTTACACCCTTAAAGTCGGTTTCAGCGACCAGGTTCACGCCGTCCCAAGTAAAGCTCTTCGTAGCTCCTTCAGCGTTCTTGACTGAGTCAAGACGGCCAAGCGCGTCGTAATGGAAGACCGTAGAATTGGAATTGCCATCCGTGCGGGTGACGCTGTGGGCGGGGTCGTCGTAAGCAAAACGGTCGACTTGGAACTCCCCGACTGTCCTTGTCAGGACTCGTCCCAAGTGGTCATAGGTCTGACTGGTTGTTATGCCCCGCCGGTTGACGTGAACCTTGAGGTTGCCCTCTTCGTCATAGGCGAAGCTCTCCGTTATCTGATCGGGTGGAGCGCGGGTCGGGTCCGTTTCCGGGTGCCTGGTGACCAGAACGCGGTTGAACCCGTCCAGCTCGTAGGTCCATTCCCTGTTCCGACCATTGGTCAGGGAATAGAGTCCACCCAAGCCGGTGTATTTCTTGGTCGTTTTGTTGCGGCCCAGTTCAATACTCTTCACTTCACCGAAGGCCGACATCAGTTTCGTGGTCTTCTTCCCCCTCGGGTCAAGGACCTCGACCTTTCCTTTGTCGTCCGTGTAGGTCCACCGGGTGGCGTAAAGGGGGGTGTCTGGGTCAGGGGAGCCAGGAGTGACTGTGTAGCTGCTACAGAAGATCTGTTCCAGAAGCGGCCGATCCAAGGCATCACGCTCGGTGACAACTCTGAGGCCGCGGAGGCTCTGGGTCATCGTGGTGACGTCGCGGTTTCGGTCCACCTGATAAGTCCAGGTCGTTCGCCGGCCTTTCGGGTCCGTGCGAAGCTTGACCCGGTTCAGTTCCTCGTACTCGAACGTAGTCTTATGGCCATTGCGGTCGGTGAACTCTTCGATGTTCCCGTTCCCATCCAGCACCCAGGTTTCGTTGTAACCGCCTAACTTGCGCCCGGTCAGACGATGGAGCCCGTCGTACTGAAGCGTCGTGGTGTTCCCGTATCGATCAGTCACAGTCAGCGGATTGCCTACCTTGTCGGCGCTCACTACGGCTTCAACAGTCTTCAAGACCCAAGCCTCGTCCGGCTGCTTATGAAAGATCTCGTGCCTTAGCAGGAAGTTCTGGTCGTTATAGGTGTAACGGCTGCCAATGCCCCGGCGATTGGTCTCGAAGACGAGATTCGAGTTGGCGTCGTACTCGTAACTGCGGGTGTAGCCTGGTCCGCCGCTGATCCCGTCCTCGATTGCTACGCGGCGATCAAGGGCATCGTACTTGTATTTGATTGTGTGAGTCTGTGGGACGGGAGGCGGGCTCGCCCGGGTGATCGTCGTGGTCTTGATCTCCTCCGTGAGTTGACCCCCTATCTGGTATTTGTAACTGACGGTCAGCGGGGTGCGGGTTTCGGAAGGATCGGTTGTGACGGTCTCAACGACCCGATCGAGCTTATCGTAAGAGTGAGTAAGCGTCGGACCCAGGGCCGCGCTGGTCAACACCAGTCGGCTGAGGGCGTCCCAGCTGTTCTTCGTGACGATTGTCTTGACAGTCGCGGCCGCGTCGCGCTCCGTTTCCTGGATGATCTGCTCAGGGTTTCCGTAGGCGTCGTAGTCAGCGTAGCGCGTCACAAGCCCCAATCGGTCGGTGACTTTCAACAGCTGGCCGAGGCCATCGTATTCGAAGCGCATCGTCGAGTGGTCCGGGAACTGAATTTGCGCGACATCGCCCGCGGGGTTGAGGGTGTAACTGGTCAGTCCGCTGGTTTCGTCCCCGCTGTTCGCGTCCCACCTTTTAAGAGGCCGGTTGAACGTCAGATCGAACTGTGCCCTCGTCACGATCCCGGTCTCGCCCCCGCTCTGCTCCAGCTTGATCACGTTCCCGTTGTTGTCGTGATAATAGCAGCGGACCATGTCCTCCGGGTCGGTCTCCGCGATCTTCAGCCCTTTCTCGTGGTCGTAGACGAACCTTGTCGTGGCGCCAGCCACTGTCATCGAGACCACTTTTTCCCGATCGAGCGTGTACTGAGTAGGAATGCCCTTGCCGTCGGTGACGTCGACACTTTGGATCTTCACCCCGTCGAACGTGTAAGCAAACGAGTTCGCCACGCCCTCCGGATAGCGAACCACGGAAATCGGAAGCCCGAAATTGTCCTGGATGAACTCGTAGGTCGTCGAGGACTGCGGCGTCGATATCTGGTTGGGGCTCGTCACCTTCTTGAGGAGGTGGGTGAGATTTTCAGCCGGGACCGACCCGTTCCGTTCCGGCTTGTATTCGTAATCCCAGACGTAGTCTGGGGTCGACTGGCTTTCTATCCCTGGCTTGCCCTCTTCGGGGGGCGTCATCGAGTATGATTCGCCAGACCGCCTGACTGACGTCAGGTTACCGTCCTCGTCATAGTGGTAAGTGATATCCAGCCCGCCAGGCCCCTCGATCCTCTTGATCCGCCACGCTTTTCCGGCCGAAGAGGTAGCAAAATGATCCCGAATGACAGGGAACCCGCCACTTTCGACACACGTCGCGGAGGTGTGACCGGCGACGAACGGGAGCACGACCCCGACGAAAGGTGCGAGCGCCTGCTCATACTCGAATCGCAGAGTCCGCTGAGAGGCGTCAGCCGCCTCCGTCAGGCGACCGAGTATGTCATATTTGAGATCGATCCGATTGTCGTATCCGTCCGCAACATAGTCCAAATTTCCCATGTAGGACTGGTGGTAGTAGCTGTACGAATCCCGTTCAAGAGCGCCCGGGAAGTGATACTTGATATTCGCCTTGTTGTAGTAGTCAAAGCCGCCGTTACCATCCGGCACCAGCCTTGTGTGGAATGGCGCCAGAGAACGCATGGTCGCCTCGGGAAAGCTTTCCCCCTGGGCGTCGCCGCCGATGATCGTGTAGAGCTCCAGGTCCTTGTTGTGGACCAGAAGCATCTGGTAGTTGTGGTGCCAGCCGTAGCCGAGCGGGCTGAAAACGTTCGCCGTGGCCTGGTTATAGGAGCGGGTAAACTCGAGCGAAAGACCGCGCCCCTTGATCATGACATCCGTATATGTCAGCCCGAGCTGCCCCGTGGCCAGGTCGATCCCGCCGACGATCGTGTGATTCGGGACGCGAACATCGTTCGGGTTAGGCGCAATTTCCAGCACCCCGACCATCTCTTCGGAATAGCCATCCGGGAGCTCGGCACGCAGCTTCAGTTCGTAACGCCCGACCGCCAGTCCAGTGATGTCCAGTTCTTCGGTGTTCAGCCCGAACCCACGCGAGCCGCCTGACCGTCGTTGCTGCGCGCCAGTGCCGACACTGACCGTGGTCGAGGCGTTTGCTGCCAAGACATAGGCATAGGGCGGCACTTCCGCCTGTTCGACCAGTGCTCCTTTTGGCCGCACTTGCATGACCGTCTGGTAATCGCTGATGAGGAAGCTCATCGGAATCGGTTCCCGGTCGGTCTGGTATTCGTCAATAGTGACCTGCGCGGTATAAGAAGCCGTTAGATCAATGCGGGATGACTGCCAGATGGCGGCCCCGGTGACTAGATCGTATTCGGGGGATCGGCGGATCTCGACGGGATAGATGTCTTTCAAAATCTCGTCGTTTTTCCGGATGGTGACCCGCGCGCTTTGCATTTCGGCCTGTTTTCCGAAGATCTGAAAAAGGACTTCCGCCGGCTGGCGCATCGGGTGATCCGAATTGTTGCGGTCGAGGATCACGGGGTTGGAGCAGAGTTGCCCCTCGGCGCCCGTACCCCCATGAACGAAAACCTGGGCGACCGGCCGGGCAATCCCGACGGCATATCCACCGGTCGGCGAAACAGTGTGGACAAAGCCGTCCTGGACAAAAAGAGATGTGCTTTTATACCAGTCGGGGACCAAAGTGACCCGGCGCGGAGTAGCGTTCGAGAGATCGACGACCGCGAGCCCGCCGGCCGACAAGATGTAGGCCAGTCCGCCTTCCACCTTGAAATGATTGGTGACTCCCGAGATTTTCAGCTCGGTCCACAAGGCCGAGCCGAGCGGTGCCGTCATCGGGTGCTTGGTGGCGTCATAGATTTCGAGCTCTTGGGATGTCAGTACCACGGCCGCATCTATCACCGTGTTCCCAACGCGAAGGCCCGAGACTGCCTGTACCGCCAAGGGACTACCATTAGCAGGCTTGACCCAGGAGAGGATACGGCGGTCGTTGTTTGCTTCGCCTGGGAGGTAGCCGAGGACGCCATCCAGCTCTCCAGGGAGGCCGGCAGCGAGAATGGCTTGCGCACCTGAGTCAACCGCGAAGGCCACTGGCATAATCCCTGCCGGGGCTGATTTATACGGAGGCACATTCTGAGTGATCACCGAGATGGAATTGGCCATGGCGGGAACAGCAGGGTCTTGGCTCTGGTACAGGAGGTTTTGTACGATGGCGCTCTCGCCGTATCCCCGATTAGGGCTCAGGGCCAGCATGCAGGCCTCAATCTCGGAGCAGGTCTTGAAGCTTGCCATCGGCAAGCCGCGCCACTGGTCGATCGCCGCTTGGACGTCGACGACCAGGATGCCCCGGTAGGGCGCATTGCCAACGTAGGCGCGGCCGTTGTGGAGCGCGACCGACAATGGAGCGGTGGCGAGATCCTGGGGGAAATACAGCGATACCACTCCGATCACTGCAGGCGTTTCCGGGGTGTGGAGGTCCAGAATCCAAAGACTGGCAGCGCGATCAGGCAAAAGGGGATAAACGGCCGTGATCACTCCGACTCGGTCAACAATTCCTCCACCCAGTCGGTACCTGGTCTCGGTTGAAATAGCCAGATCGGTCCCGTATTGAGGCAGACGCAAGCTGCCGCGCTGTTCGGGCGCCTTCGTAGGGTCGGCAGTGTCATAGACCGTCAGCGTCGAGAGCGTGGTGGTCTCAGGCTTGAGAACAAAGCTGTAGCGACCGTCCACGGCGATGCGCAGGCCCGTCGTTTCAGGAGTGGAGTACAGGCGTTTGCCGGCGTAAGTCGTGAAGCCGCTCGTGAATTCTCCAGAGACAGTGTTCTGCCCGTGATGCAGAGCGACGTTGTTGGAATCGACCACACCGACGGTGATGTGAAAAACGTAGGTCGTTCCGCCCAGAAGCGAGCGCTCCGGCTTGAAGACAATGCTCGAGACACTGCTTTCGGGTGTAACCGTTATCCCTCCTGAAAGGATAGTGCCGCCTATCTTCGCCAAAAACGGATCTTCGAGGTAGACCGTCGCTGTCGCACCACCACCGACAAGATTTCTGACCGGCTCTGAAAATTCCACGCGAATGTCGGTCGTGACGTCCACATCGCCGGCTCCATCTTTTGGTGAAACAGACAGGATGAATGGGGGGCCTTCCAGCGGGGGCCGGACGTTTGGGTCGCGCAAGACAACGAACTGATAAGTGGCAGTGCTGGCGCCGCCGGGCCCGGTGCCGGTCACCTGAACCAGGTATCCCCCTTCAGCCGGCGCTTCAAATTGAGTGGCGTATTCATACGTGGACGAGCTGGTGGACACCGAGGCCGCCCAGGCCAGTGGCCGAGGCGCCGCGCCGCCAATCAGGACTCGTCCTTCGATCACCGATAGCGGCTGATCCGAAGCAACTTTCACCTCGACGATGGCACCGACACGCGCCACGCCATGACTGGGCAACGGATCATCCTGCCCCGGCTCCAGGTAGAGCTGCCGGCCCGTAGTCACCAGGACCGGCGGAGCCATCGCCGAGGAGGGAGATGGGCACGGGAACCGACCGTTGACGTTGGCATAGGTAAAACCTTGGAGACCGCTCAGGAATTGAAGGAGCTCGTTGTTTTCCTGCTCCTGGTCCTCGTTCGCGATGCCGGGCGGCAGGCCAGGTGACCAGTTGGACGCATACGTCTTTCGGTGTGTCACCTCATCGATAAACATGACCACATTGGTGGGAGGCGCCATCGTGACATCGAACATCGCATAGAGGCCCCTGGGATCCGTGCGGGCGGTGACTTGGCCTCTCAGGAGGAGACCCTCGGCGGACGGAGTGACACAGAGTACGCCAGCCACTGGGATGAACGCCGGATCGTTTGTCTTTGCATCAGGACGGCAGGCTTTCGGTTCCGTCACCCAGCCCCACAGGATGTGAGAGTAGCGGGGCATGAACATGTAGATGTGGAAGATCCCGTACATTCCAAACAGGGTCATGAAGGGCGGAGACGTCGTCTTGAAACGGCCGTGTTCCACAACCGCCGAGGTGACCGAATCCCATACTTCGACTTCTTCGCCCGTATCCGGGTCAACCGCCTTGGACGGGGCGAGGCATATGGCCCGGCTGCCTTCCGGCGCTGCGGCCGGCGCAACAACCTCGACATGAAGCCCCTTTTTGACCGAGAAACTGCCGCGGGTTTCGATCTTGACGCCGGCACCAAAGGGAACGTTAGCCGGGTCCATCGGAGTGCCCGGGACGCGGGGAATGGTAATCGTTGATTCGGGCGCCGGGGTGAGTTTTATCTCCGCCAAACCGGCAATAGCGCCCGGCTCGATAACCAGCGCAATAGTTCCGTCCGCGCTCACGACGGTCCCGCCGTTCGGGCCGACGGCCGCAAAGCCGTCCGGGCTCTGGAAGGCCGCCTGGGCCACCTCGTAGTCGACGCCGCTTGGCTGGCGCACGATGATGCGAATGTCGTCGCCAAGGCTCGCCATCAGGCGAAACGATAACGGTCCGGTGCCGGCCGTAACGGTACTGGTGGAGCCCGACGTCTGGTTAAGAGCGATGACTATGGAACCCGGGGGGACCAGACCGGCCGGAATCGTGATGGTGACGAAGCCCGTTGCATCGGGATAGCTGATTGAAACCGCGTTGGCTGTTAATCGGCCCGACACGGGCTGGCTGGCCGCAGTTGTGAACGTTGACCAAAAGGCGGCACCCAGCGGGTGACCGTAGAGATCGAGAACGCCGGTCGTCAGATCGATCCGGTAAGCGGTCCCTGCTGCCAGGGCGGATGTCGGTGTTAAAGTCGCCGCCTGATTGCCAGGGGCGACAAGAACGCTACCAACCACAAAACTTCCATTGAGCGTGGTGAGCTTGAAGCTGGAGGCGGTAACCGAAGCTGCGGATACCGGCTTGCTGAAAGCGACCCTGATCGTCGTCGAGACCGGGATTTCGACAGCCCCGGCGGATGGAGTCACGGAAGCGATGGAGAACGGGACGGACGCAATGAGTATTGGGGTTTCTACGATCGCATCCTGCACCGCAAGCGTCGCCACCGAATTCCCGGTCTCGTCGGAAAGGAGAGAAGCGGCCGTCAAGTTGTTCAGACCTTCGAAATCCGGGCCGGCGGCCGCAGGCAAGAGATAGCGGCCACCGGTCGACGTCACGTCCAGAAACGGATTGGTGTCAGCGCTGACCCGGACCTGAGAGACCAAGCTCGAATCAGCACGGGTCACCGTTCCTGAAGCATAGCCAAACGGTGCCGACAGGCGAATGAAAGCGTAGGTGCCCCCTTCGGTGATTCCCGGCATCTGGAGTCCCGACGGCACGGGCGGTCCGGAGACTCTCGATTCCAGCCGGCCGTTCACTTCGACGGCCCGAGCGACGAGCTTCAATCCGCGGCGATCCCCGGCCGGGATAACCCGGGCCACTACAACGCGGGCCGTTTCGGGGAAAAAGGCGGGCATCGAGAGGCGCGCGCTGGCGGTAAGCGTGGCCCCGCTCAGATCAACGAGCGCACCGCCCAACACCTCGAAACCCTCGGGCAGCAGGACCGGAATTTCGTCGGCCGAGAGGGTCTTCAGAAAGACCGGGGTGGGGCTGCCGAGTGCCCCGGGCGGAAGCGCGAGCTCGACTCCTCCGCTAGCCTTGATCGTCCCTCCTGTCGGATCAGCAAGACTCCCCGGGTCTGGTTCTGCCGAACGAATACGCACGTGAAGATTGGCGGCCCGGAACTGGGCCAGAGGATAATCGCCAATCGTCGGCTTGGCAGGGAACGAGGCGGCGAGCCGGTTGGGGCTTTCCGCCGTGGCGGCCGGATAGGCGTACATCACGAAGCTCTGGCTCGCTCTTTCGACGAGCTTGGGCTCGGACTGCCCCCGCAGGTCGTAGCGCTCGTCAAAGGACGCTTCGCACCAGACGCCCGAGGGGATCTTCGCATCCAGGTCCGCAGTCACCTTGATCGTCGATTTGGCTTCCGGCCCGTACAGGGCCGTCGGGGGAGAGGCCGTGGCGAAGGCGACAGCGTTCTCCAACCGGGAATGCACGGCCGCCGGGCCGGCCGGCAAGGCCAGGCCCCGAACCGGGGCTGGCGGCACGACCGGACCGGAGTCGGGCACCACGAAAGCGTATTGGCCGAAACGGTCAAGGTCGGCGGCAAGCGAGCCGTCAGAGCCGGGTTGGATTTGCGGGTCGACGACGACCCAGCCATGGGCGGATTCGTTGTAGCGGGCCAGGGACAGAGGCGGTGCCGGCGCTTGGAGCACGAGTGCGCCTCCCGGCGGGATGAGCAGTTTAACCGGGGAGCTGAAGTGATCCGGCAGGCCGGGCGACGCATTCGCGGGACGGAAATCGACAACTGCGCCGGGGACCGGGGACCAGCCAACAGGGAGAACGGCCGTGAGCCCCTGGGGGGAAACCGCTGTCAGGCGAAGGTCCAGGGGAGCCGTTAAGGTATTGGCGGGGACCGTCGCCTGCACACGTCCGGAATCGCCGGTAGCCGCGCCGCCGGCCGGTCCGATCTCGTTCGCGTGTGAATCGATCGGCGTCAACCGCGCGTCAAGGAGCCACGCACCTTTGCCCGAATCGAGGGAGAACTCGCGCTCGCAGGCCGTGTAGTCGGCCTTCGAGAAGCGGGCGAACCCCAGCGAGAGCGGTGAAACGAAAAACCACCCGCCGTCGGTGGCGCTCTCGGCCGCCGCGCCGTCCGTCGAGACGACCGCAACGCCCGGCAAAGTGTACCCGGTCACGTCGTCGAAGACTCGACCCGCTACGCCGCTCGGACCCGCCACCCGGGTTTCGCCCGAATCGACCCCGACCTGGCCGCTCGCATCGTGCGCGATCGCCGACACGCTGATCCTTCGGCCGGGTTCGTAGCCGGCCGGGACGAGGTAGGTAAATTCGAAGGGGGCGGCGGGAAGCTGGGCCTGCGTCTGACCGTCGATTGTGAATTCGACCGAGGCCAGCCGGTAGTTGTCACTTGCCTCGGCCGTGATCCGGTATGAGCTTCCGGGGAGAACGACCGACGGTAAGGAAACGAGCGAAACCTGGGGAGGCCTCAAGTCGCATGTCACCGAGAGGGTCTTTTGGGAGGTCTGTCCAAGGGAATCGGCGGCGATGACGGTGATGGAGTTCGGACCGTCAACCAGGGAGACGGAGCGCGTAAATTCACTGCCGGCGAGCGTGGCCGGCTGGCCGTTTACCGTGACACTCAACGAAACCTCGGGAGATTGTGACGTTGCGCGGCCGGCTATCGTGACAAGGTTCGTAGCCAGGAAAGCGCCGTCGGCCGGGTGAATCAGCGAGAGATCGGGAGGGCCAGGGTTCTGCCTCAGGATGTGAATCGCGGCGGTCCCGATATTGGGCGGGGTCGCTCCGTCAGCCGCCCGGGCTGTGATCAGATTGTCGCCGAGAGCCAGGGGGACCGTGGTGAGCCAATTGCCGCTCTCGGGGTCGAAATCGGCGGCAACGCCGTTCACGATCACGGAGGTGACAGCGGTCTTGATCTCACCTTCGTCCCGGGCAAGGCCGTGGACGGCGATCTTGGAAGTGTAGACCGCCGCATTATCCGCTGGCGTCAGGATCTGGAGCGTCGGTGGAGTCGTGTCGGAAGGGAGGACGTCCCCAACGATCTTGCCGGCATTCATGGTCAGGCGATCGGCGATCAACTGCCCCCGCACGAGCACGGTCTCCCCAGTCAAGGTGGCGTGTGCTTGGGGCGCGCGCACCAGCGCCTCCACAGTCGCGTCGCCGCTTAGGTTCACCGTGTTGCCAAGGATGTTGACACGCAGTTGATGGGGCTTCACGCCGGAAACGACGCGGATCTTGCCGCCGTTACTCGTGAACGAAGTACCGAGGGTGATCGAGCCCGGTCCGCCGACCTCTACAGCGCTTTTCTGATGGAGGCTCAGTCCGGATGCGAAGTTATAGTCGCCCGCCGAGAAGCGAACAACTCCGGGTCCGTTGATGGTGAACTGGCCGTAGTCACCTGCAGGAACATCTACGGTCAGATCCGGTGCATTGACGGTCAAATCGCGGACCGTCTTCCAATCGCCGATATCCGCCACGTCCTCGGCCTTGTTGATGGTCACCTTTCGAGTCCCGGCCGGAGGCGGGACGGAAGCCGGAATATCGGCCGGCAGGGGAACAGGATCGGTCCGGATGTGGATCTTTCCGGGCAGTTGGACGTCTTTTTGCAGCTGGATCCTGTAATTCGGATCTGCCCTGCCTCCTTCATCCACGGTTCCTGCGTAAGAGGCGCCCTGCTGGAGATCGATGGTCGGAGTCCCCACGACGAACAGATCGCCGGTCAGGGCGAATTTCGTCGCAAGAGAGAAGTTTTTCCCTTCGAAAACGCGCAGAGCACCCTCGATGGTGCCCCCGTTCAGGGCAGGTGTCTGGCGCGAGAGTGCCGCTTCCGAGATTTGCTGGCTGCTGACAGCTAACGGCTGACGGCTGACAGGATGGGGCTGTGCGCTGGTGCCTTCCTGCTCGCGGTCCCCTGTGGAGGTGCGACCTGCGGGCGACGACGACAAATCCGGTTTCTTCGCGTCCGACGCGGCCAGTAGCGGAGGGGCGAGCGACGTCGGTAGGGCAAGGAAGACGATCAGCAGGCCGGCGATGAACTGACGAAGGTCAAGAGAGGCTTCTTCTGGTTGCCGACGACGGGTCGGATTGTCTCTTGCTATCATAGGCTGTTTTCTACTGTCAGTGACGGTACTGTCTCCATGGATCGCCAGTATTTGCCGCCGCTCGCTCATCGCGCCCCCTCCGCTGGTTTCCGGGCGTAGTTAAGAAGACGCATTTCATCGAGAACGCCGGGGAATTCGCCAGGGCCGCCGAACGTCACTGGTCCCTTGACGTCGATATGACCGGCCCTGAAGGGCTCGCCCTGATTGCGCACCCCAATGAAGCCGACAGGGCATGGGGCAGCGGCAACCGGGTCGTCATCGATCAGCAGGTACAGCCAACCAGCCTCACGATTGACCGACATCGTGATCAGTCGCCAGCCGCTGTCGTCGACGGGAATCTCGGTCTGAGCCGACCATTCGAGACCCGTGCTGTCGAAAAGCCATGCCCGCAGGCGACCGGAGGGCAAGAGGCTTACTCCGAAGTCTTTCGCCTCGCCCAGCGGACCATCGCGACCCGCGAGGGTGTATGTCGAGAAAACAGGATCAGTCCGCAGCCAGAACTCCAGGGTGAAGCTGGAGGCACCAAAATCGAGCGCGCCACCGTCGGGATCCGCCACGATTCCGCCCTGCGTTCTACCGCCGGCGAACCGGCCGGATTCCGCAATGGAGGCGCGCGAAGTTCTGCCTCCGATGACGGCTGGAACGGCGTCACCGGAACCGACAACGCGGACTGCTCCGTTCGCCCTTTCGTCCAAGTGCCAGAGCACAAGCGTCTCCCCGCCCATCTGATCGGCGTTTTGGAAAGCCTGCACTTCGGCGCCACCCGCATTGCGACCCGGGCTGCCGGAGGCCTCACGGTCCGCCGTTTGCCCATCACCGATTCTGCTCACTCCCGGTGACGGCGATATCGGGGGAAGGCCGAAGTCCGCCCGAATCTCCTCCGCCGTCCTCGCCCGCGCCAGCACACGGATCTCATCCAAATCGCCGGGAAATTCCGCCAACCCCCCTCCGTCTCCTGGCATCGTCAGCTGCTGGTTTCGGTAGCCTGCTCTTAACCGCTTGCCGTTGTTTCTGAGGCTCGCGAAGTCCGCGGGGGCAGGCGTTGAGGTTTCGAGCTCTCCATCGACGTATAGCCTGAGCTGTGCCCGCCCGCCGTCCACTACCATACTGACCAGGTGCCACAGGCCGTCATCCACGATGCATGTCTTCCAGACCCCCGCCGCCGAATCATAAGCAACGAGACTCGTATCAGCGCTCCACAATCGGTTCGCGGAGTCGTACAGGAAAGCGCGCAGTACGCCGGATCTGAGGAGAGCAATTCCAAATTCCGAATTGGAGCCTTCGGCATCGCTTCTCGTGACGAGGCTGTAAGTCCGATCTACCGGGTCCGTTCTGACCCAACACTCAACCGTGAAACTCGACGACACCGGCTCGAATGCTCCGAAGCCGGCACTCGCCACGAGGTTGGCGCGTCTTCGACCGACGCCAAATCGTCCATCCACAGACAAGGAAGCGGCTGCGCTCGTGGCGGAGAGGATGTCCGGAATAGAGTCGCCGGAGCCGGCCAGCGTAATCTGACCGGACCTTTCGTCGTCCAGATGCCAGAGAACGAGAGTGTCGCCATCGGTCAAGGATGGATTCACGAACGGTTGGGGTGCGGTAATAGTGAGCTCTGCAAAACCCGAACGCCCAGCTGGATCACTGACGGAAAGCAATAGAGGCCCAAGCGGAAGGTCCTGCGGGAGCGTGATGCGGACGTCTACCTGCTCAAGCCTGGTCGTAACCATTTGAACGAGCACCGAGGGATTTTCCGAGCGAACCGTGGCCCCCGCCAAGCCAAGCCCGTGGAGCGAGAGCATGAGGTCCGAGGAGCCCCGGGCGACGTTCTCGGGGAGAACCTGAGTCACGATTGGGCCGTCCGTGCCGGAGAAGGCGGCAGCTAGTTGAGCTGAGTCATGCGCCGTGGACGAGAAGCGCACGTCATCTATTACGCCCGGGAAGGTCGCTGCGCCAAAGAACTGACCTGGTTCCGACATATCCCAAAGACTTGCATACAGGTACTTTTGCGGCACAATTGCCCCAAACCCGGCCGGGGCCGGCGTGGAGCCCCTCTCCAATCCATCTATGTAGACCTTCATGAAGCCGGACTGCCTGTCTACAGTCATGCTGACCAGGTGCCACGTGTCATCGAGAAGAGGTTTCACAGACAGAGCGCCGCCGGTATCCACAAGCGGCGAAACCCTGGTTTCCCAAATGATTCCTGCCGTGTCCACAGCTCGCGCTCGCAAAAAGCCGGAAGGGAAAAGAACCAGGCCGTAACTCGGCATCCAGGCCCATTGTCGACCCGCCAGAATGTATGGCCTTCCTATAGCTCCGGTCTTCAGCCAGCACTCAACAGTAAAATCGGACCATCCCATTTGGGTCGAACCGCCTTCGGATAAGACCTGAATACCAGCGTTTCTTCGACCCATCCCGAAACGGCCGTCATTGGAGGTTGACTCTGCAGCCGATACGGCCGACACTCGGAAAGGCCCTGAGTCAGCGAGCACCACCCCTCCATCCTGAGCATTCTCCATGTGCCAGAGGAGGGCCGTATCCGGCGCCCGTGGGAGAGGACTGGGCTCCACGATTCGTATTTCCTGGCGGAAGGTGGTGCCACTGACCGTGAGCGCCAATTCCGCTGGGCCGAGAGCAACCTGAGCGGACGTCGAGATCAATAAGCGTGCCTCTGAAACGGATGCTTGGATGACTTCAACTGAAACTCCTGGAATCTGGTTCTGGCTCCGAGTCAGCTGAGCCGTCATTCCCTCGAGCTGAGTTCCCTCTATGATCAACTCGGCAGTCGATGTTCGAGTCCTGTCCCGCTGCACAAGTAGAGGCGAGACTCCCGTGACACGGGCCGGACCGATTCCGGAGAAGTCCTGCCAGATTCGAGCGGGTGAATGCGCTGTAAGTGAGACTCTGGTGTCGTCGCAGACACCGTAGAGAAGGGGGTCCGCGTAGCCTCCTAGAAAGAAACCCACTCGGAAGGCGCTGCCGCTTGGATTACGAAGCGCCCCGAATCCGGCCGGGATCGCCGCAGTGAATTCCTGCATGCCGTCAACATAGATCTCCGCCTGCCCGGCTTCTCGATTAAGGGCCAGCGCGACGTGATGCCAGGTGTCGTCGGCAATTACACACTTCCGAAGGCCGGCGGGGGTCTTCCGCAACGGTTCCAGGTCGACGGTCCACGTCGTGTTCTGCGTATTGCGGAATATAGCCCGGAGCCCTCCTGCTCCCAACACTGACAATCCCCAATCGATATAGGCCCCGCCCCATATCCCGGAGGTCCCACGGCCAAAGATGATGCTGTCAGCCTTGTGTCGCGGCACCTTGACCCATCCCTCAACCGTGAAGCTCTGAGAGACGAGGCTTAGGGCTCCTCCGTCATTATTAGCGTCGGCACCGGGGTTCTTACGCGCGAGTCCAAACCGACCTGGCACGGAAGATGAAGAGGACACAGTCCCGCCTCCCGATCCGACACCTGTCTCATCCTTCACCCACACTGCGCCGTTCCCGGGCTCTTCCAGTCGCCACAGCAGAACAGTGTCAGGCTCGATCCGCGGCGCATGGCTCTCAATAATTTCCGCAGGCGTCGCGACTTCCAGCCCGAAGGGGAGCAAGAGGACCAGAACGGCCGGACCCAAAGGAACCTGGGGTGCGATCTCAACCTGGAGCCCAACCTGCCCGTAAGAACTTTCGGTGACAGAGACAGAGCCATCGACCCGCACCCCGTTTCTTCGGATCTCGGCGGTCGTCCCGGCTATGCCGAAGCCGGTCAACGTGATCGCGGTCGGAATACCGCGGTTCAGAACCCTTCTCTCATGAACTGCGAAGGGGAGAAGGGAAGCCACGCGGACCGGATGGTCGCCCCTATAGTCCTCCCAGATCTTCTCCTGGGTATGAGCGCTGTAGGAAACGCGCAGCTCGTCAACAAGGACCGCACCGCCGATCGCACGGACCTGCAGGTGCGAGTTGGTTTCCGACTTCTTCAGTTGCCCGAAGGACGACGGGACCGGCGTGGTCTTGCGGAGTTTGCCATCAATATAGGTAGAGAGCAGCGCGGCCTGGCGGTCCAAGACAATTGCAAGGTGGTGCCACTGCCCATCCTTGAGGTTGCGGCTGACGCGGCGTCCCGTTTCGGAGTCGAGCGCAATCGGCGCTATCATACCGACTACGGTCTGGTTATTGAGATCTCGAACGGTGGTTTTTATCTCTCCCAGAGAGGTCAATTCAATGACCCAGGCAGTGTCGTAGTAGTGGAGGTAGGAGAGAGAGAAAGCTGTACCTTTGGCCGCGTTTACCCAACACTCCGCAGTGAAACTCTCCTCCGTCATGTCAAGCACGCCGAGATCACTGTCGCTGTTGATGCTGGCGGACCTCGAACGACCCGCGAATCCCGGATACGCGTTGGTGTCCGGTGGAAGAGGAGCCCCGCCATCAATTGCAAAAGGCCCGCTATCTATAAATCTTGTCTGCCCAGACTCTTCGTCGAAGTGCATCAGAAGAGCCGTATCGTCTTCGACCACCGGGGTACTGCGGATGGGGTCGAGGACGAGCAGGCCGACGACCGCATCACCTCGGTCGGAACGCAGACGAAGTTGGGCGTCTCCTAAAGGCCCAGACGTGGGTAGCTGGACCCGAAGGAGTGCCTCCGTGGCTGCACTGCCCTGGATCTCGACAGCATGTTCCGAACCGGAGGGATCGAAGAGCGTCGCCTCGACACCGGCGAGGTTATATCCACTCACCCGCATTTCCTGCATGGAACCACGGATCAAGCGATCAGGCTGTATGCGCGTGACTTCCAACGGGAGGGGACCGTCCCGGCCAAGCATTATCTCCAGAATTCGAGCGGCACTCCGCGCGTTTGCCGAGAGCCGAACCTCATCGATAGCGCCCGGGAATTCGTCCGGACCAGCAGACCAGTCGGACGCATCATATTCTCCGACCTTGAAGTGGGTGCTACTTGTTACGTCTCCAAACCCGGCCGGCTGCGTGGAAGACGCTCGTTCCAGGCCGTCTACGTAAAGCCTGAGCAGGCTCGCCGGACGGTCACAAACCAAGGCGACGTGGTGCCACTGACCGTCGGTCACCTGACCCGATGCGGGATCTGTGACCGCTTCCCAGTAGTGCCATGCGTTATCGCGCAGGTGGGCCCACAAAGCGCCGGAAGGCTTGACCGACAGACTGTAGGTCCCCCCCCATGTTCCCGGGCTCTTCCCGGCCAGAGCGTATGTTCGGGTGATCGCCCCACTCTTGACCCAGCATTCCAACATGAAGCTGGAAGAACCGAAGCTTAGCAGAAGACCTTGATCCGGGGCGCCGTCGCTAACGGGCGCAGCTGTTACTATTCCCGATCGCCCGAAACCAAACCGGCCCGGCAACCGGCGCGAAGCGGACGAAGCCGTACCTTTGATGCCGAGCGGGCCACCGTCTGCTATAGCCGTACTCCCATCCTCTGCCTCATCCAGGTGCCACAACAACACCGTGTCATCCTCAGCGGCCGGCGGAGTGCGGGGGTCGGCCTCGTACACGAAGACGGTTGCTGTTCCGACTCCACGTTCGGTCTGTACCCTCACGGTGGCGAGGCCGGGCGCACCGGGGGGAGTCACGATCGCAACGGCTTCGGGAGGGCCAACCTGCGTCGACGCGACATACGCAGGATTCCCTCCCACTGTCACAACAGGGGGCCCGCCGCCAGGCTGAAGCAACCTGGCTCCCTCCATGACGATGACCGTCCCTCCGTGCTGGCTGCCTGAAAGAGGTGCGAGGGCGGTAATCTCCGGAGCGTCGACGTCCACTGACACGTGGATTGGACCAGTGGAGATTGAGTTGCCGACAAGGTCCCCAACAATTAGCTCCACCAGGTACAGGCCCTGGGGAAGATCGGTGCTCGGCTGGTAGCTGAGTCCAGTCTTTGTAATGGCAGCCGTAACTTCGGTCCGCGCCTGTCCTTCAATCCCCACTAGCAGCCTGGTCGCAGCCGGGTCGACCTCGCCGTTATCCGAATACGTGGCCGCAAACACGGGACGGAAGACCGGTACAGTCATTCCGTCGGTAACCGGCTGTCCCGCAACCGTGAAGCTCGTGATTGTCGGAGGGACGTTGTCAACGGTGAACTCGCCCGTCTTCAAGTCGCTCTGGTTCCCGGCCAAGTCGGAGACCTGTACTTCAAGAGTATGGCCACCGGGGGAGAGCGGCGCCGAACCCGGAACCTGATATCTTGCCTCGCTTGAGGACACTGACGCGGCGGTCCGGATATCCTGACCGTCCAGGCGCAAAACTAGCGAGGCAGGGTCTATGCCGGAGAAGTTATCGTGGTACTTCACGATGATCAGCGGAGTCTTCGTGAAGAGAACCTGGCCTTCAACCGATACCGAGTCGATCACCGGTTTCGTGCGGTCAACGGTTGAGAAGGTCGATGTGTACAGCGCCGGTTGAATATTTCCCGCCAGGTCTTTCTGCGCCGTCACCTCGATTTTATAGAGGGTGCTTTCGGCCAGAGGCACGGAGGGCTGGGCCGTGATCGTCTTGCCGGACTCAGACAACGAGATAACCAAGGGCACGAGGGCCGGAGGCTGGCCCTCCGGGAAAACCCGGACGACGCCGGCAAACGACTGCTGCGGATTTAGGGCCTCATTGAAGGTCACCTGGATGGCCTTATCCACTGGCACCTGCCTGGCGCCCTCCGCCGGGTCGATGGAGGTGACTACGGGCGGCGTCTCGTCGGGGGTCGTGAAGGTCGACCGGAACTCCGCCGGGAGTTTGCGGCCCACCAGGTCGGTCACCTGGGTCGTGACAATGACCGTGAACGTCGAGTTGTCGGGGAGGATCTGTACGGGAGTCAAGGTCGCCGCCAAGCCGTCCGCGGAGAGCGAGACTGAAGCTCCAATCTCGCTCGCGCCATTGAGCAGTCTGAAGCTGCCGCCAGTAACGCTGGAGGGCTTGGCAGGTTCGGTGAAAGTCACCGTGACAGCTGTCGACCTGGAAACACCGATCGAGCCATTCGTAGGTGAAACGGACTGAATCTGGATAGGGTTCTCGTCGAGTACGAGTAGCGGGACCTCAAGGACCTGGCCGTTGGTCGACAGGCTGAGCCCCGAGATCTTCGCCATTCCGTCGGTTTCCTGGAATTCCACCAAAATCTCGACCGATCCGAGAAGAACCTGATCAAGGCGGTAAATCCCAGCGGCATTGGTGTAAGCCGTGAAAGCAATGGTGCCGCCTGCGGCCCGCGTGACGAGGAGCTTAACATCGGCGCCGACGGCGGGCGTCGTACCGTCCGGTCGGACGACTTTTCCGGTAACTATCCCGGCCGGTTCGAGAGTGAGCGGGATGGAGACAAGTTGTCCGGACTGCAGGGTACCGGTCGCCGCCCCAACGACAGTCCGGTTGGGGACCGTGAGTTGGAGCGAGAAAGGACCGGCCGGAACACCTTGGATCTCGTACTTGCCCTCCAAAACCGGGCAGGTGAGAACGACCGGAACCGACCACTCGGTGTTCGTCAAACTGACCGTCCCGAACGCCAGCGGGGTCACGCCGTCTCCGTCGAAGGCGTCGCCTTTGACTGTTCCGACCCCATCGAACCTGACCTCCACGGGAACGGTTGAACCGGGTTGACCGATCGTGACCGGGCCAGCCTTTCCTCGGTCATAGCCGGACGGGGCTTGGGCCCTGACAGTGGCTTCTCCGAGTGGGACGTAATTCAGCCGGAAAGTCCCGTCGGCACGGGTCGCAGAGGTTAGTGTTAGGGAACCGATCGTGACCGTGACCTGAGCGCCGCTGACTGCCGTTCCCGAATGGTCAAGCACCACGCCTTCGAGCGAAGCGCTTTGCTCGAGCGCGATGTTGACGATTCTGTCCGGTAGCGGCTCCGGACCTCCTTGGAGGATACCTTGGGCCGACCCTGTCAGGCCGGAGGTCTGGTGAAGAGCTTCCACGCTGAAACTCCCGGCGGGGACTCCAGGAAACAGGTAATTGCCCGCGGGATCCGTAGTCGCCCTCAGACTCATCGAAGAGAAGCCGGATTCTCCCGCCTGTATGGTTACGTAAGCGTGGTCTACCGGACTGTTGTTGGCCGTCACCTGGCCCCGCACGGTGCCGATGGAAACCAGGACAATATCAGCGGACACCGTTTCCCCGTTTTGCGTGAGCCGCCCGGCCGTTCGACCGACGCGGGTCGAGCGATTGTCGAAGGCCTCCAGCTTAAAATCGCCGAGCGGGACGTCCGGGAAGGAAAACGTTCCCACAATGTCCCCTTCGTCGCTCGTGACGGTAAAACCGACCGCCTTGCCGGCCAAGACTAGCCTGACATCAGCCAGGCCCACCGGGGTAGCGCCGTCAGGCATAAGCAGCCGGCCTGTAACCGTGCCTGCCGGCTGCAACTGTAAGGTGACGCTTACGAGACCAGACAGCGGCACAAAGGCGGAGACACGACCGGACAATCCTTGACGGCTGGCGGTCACGGAGTACGGCCCTTCGGGCAGATCGTCGAACTGGACGGCTCCACCGCCTCCCGTTTCCAACTGGAACTGTGCTGTAGTGTTCGGGTAGTCCAGTCCCGTCACAGTCACGGTTCCGGATTCGATTGGTGTTCCCGCGGCATCAATGACTTTGGCTCTAAGCGAGCCACGCCCGAGCAACCGGAGGTCGACAATGCTGTCTTTGTTGACTTCCACGGCTACCCTTACCCGGTTTGAGTAGCCAGTAAGGGGGTCTGAGGCAGTCAGGTTATAAATGCCCGAGGCAAAGACTCCCGGGAAAGCATAGGAGCCGGATTCATCGGTTCGCACTGTAGCGTCCGCGAGGTAACCGCCGCCCAGTGTGACTTGAATACCGGCCCCCACTGAAGTCACCCCGTCGGGTTCATAAACCCGGCCCGTGACCGTCCCGCCCAGAGTGTTAATCAGCGTCAGGTTGCAGGTGACCAGGCCATCGGCCACCAGCATGCCAAGGCTGTTGACTGGAGTGGGGAAGAACGCGTTCGAGGCGGTAATGCGGAAACCGGATGGGTTCAGAGACGTCACGAGATAGGTGCCGTCAGCGGCCGACAGGGTGGTGATCGGACGCTCTACGCTCAAGAGGCCAAAAAATTGGCCCTGAGCCAAGGTCGGTTGCGGCACATAGAGACTGACTTGAGCGACGGCGCCCGTTTGACCGTCGGGCTGAAAAACGCGGCCTCCAATACTGGCTGGGTGGAAGGTGACGATCCGTATAAGCGTCTCGCCGGGACCAAGTTGAACCTTCTGATTGACCGCCAGCCGACCCGTCGGGTCGACGATCCTGAGCGTAAAAGGATTGCCGGGGGGAACGTTAGGGAGGACATAAGCGCCCTGGGAGTTCGTGCTGACCACACTCAGCCCATCATGAGTGACCTTGACACCGGAGAGCGGAACAGCCGGCAAACCCGGGCTGCGGACAATGGAGACTGTCCCTTTGATGGTGGCGGCTGCCGAGATGACGACGTCGGCCCCAGCCGTCTCCTGTCCTGCCCACACGGTGACTTTCGTCGATCCGGTCAGGCCCGTCACCGCGTTGGCAGCGATCACTTCCTGCGCTCCGGCTCTGATCATCGAGAACCGGTAATTGCCTAGCGGATCGGCAGTCACCGTGGCAAATCCACATTGAACCTGAGCCATTGGCAGGAAGTTCCCGGCCTGGTCGATGACCCGACCGCTGATCGAGCCAAACCCGGGCAAGGTCAAGACGACGCCCGTTGCCGCCGGCATTTGGGTGGTCAGCTGGACTTGCTGAGCAACTCCCACTCCTGATGCATAGTCGGTCGCGAAGATTCTGACAGCTCCGAGCGGGAGTTTCGAAAGGGCGAAGGTCCCGTCAGCGGCCGTATAACAGAAGGCGAGAATCACGGGGTCGGCAATTCCGGGGATCAGGGTTTGCGCAATAACGAGCATTCGCGAAACGGGCTTCCCGTCCGGGCCAATGACCTGGCCCTCCGCCGAGCCGGAGATGTTTTGCAGGGAGACGTTGACGACGGCGGTTTTGCCCGGCCCATCGATCCAGCCCGCGCCGAAGCCGGTCGCATTGGTTTGGCCTTCGGGCCCGACAGCCAGCACCGAGACAGCGCCGACCGGAACGTCAAGAGCGAGGTACTTGCCCGTCGAGTCAGACCGTACCAACTGCGCGGCTTCCGGATCGGCGTTGGGCGTAATCTGGACTTGCGCGTCCCTGACCGGCTGCCCTGCTAGAGTGACTTCTCCCTCGACATCCCCGCGGGCAAGAAAGACATAGTCGACGAGAAGGTGCTGGCCGTGGTAGACGACTGGTATCGCGAACTGCTTATTCGATCCGTTCGTCGGGTGGGTCGATCTCGCGATAAGGGGGGAGCATTCCCCGTTGACCACGTAATCGAACGCATAACGACCGGCAGCGTCGGTCTTTACCCCGGCTATCCAGACGGGCAAAACCGCGTCACAAGGCCAGTCGAAGAGGTCAACCGCAGCGTTCGAAATCGGGGTGCCGTCAGCGTTTACAGTTCGTCCCGTCAGGTAACCTCCTGGAGGCACTCCTGCGGGAGAAACCGTTGTCTCAATCGGAATATCACGGACCGGCCCAGCCAACGCGAGGCCGCGGGTGTCGGCGACACCGGTGATGCTGATGTTTCGTTCGATGAACGGCCCAATCGGGCTTGACGGCTTGAGGAAGACGAACCGATTGTTAAAATTCAGTTTGGCGCCCGCCACCCGGATCGAACCACCGACCGTCGCAGGCGGGTTGGATCCGATTAGGTTACCGCCACCGATTGTATAGCTCGCTGCATTCTCGGCATTGGCGGGTGACACCGGCTTGGAGAAGAGAAGGGCAGCCAACCGGCCGAAACGGTCACCGGCCTCCAAGACCGCAGGCCCGACCTGCAGTACGCCGATCAGTCGAGGGGCAGGTTCATCGACCAGAGAAACCGCGGTATTCGGAGAGAAAGGGACACAAATGCCGCTGTTGCACTGCTCAACCACGGCTCCCGAAGACCAGTAAGGGTCGAACCTGACCCTGTAAGTCGCACCGGCAGCGAGCGGCAGCCCGGTAAAGGCGAGCTGACGATACAGGTCATCATCAATCGGCAAAAGGACCGACACGCTAACAGTCCCGGCTTGCCAGGCGGTCAGCTCCAGGGTCCAGGTTCCAGCCGCCGGGGTCGAAGCAAGAAGGAATGCTCCCCTAGAGCGGGTTTCGGCCGCAACGCTCTTGTTTAGACGAAGCAAGACACTTCCGGCGACCGCTCCGAACCGATTGTCCGGCCCGCTCACACCCACTGACCGGCCATCGGGATCGACCAGCCGGGCGCCAAAAAAAGGAAATCCTTCGGCCTGTGCCACCAGAACGGAGAGAAACCGGGAACGGGCCAGCTCGCCTTCCGCAATAGTCCTGTGGAAATCAACGCCGGCTGTCGACCCGATGATCTGGGACAGCTGCTCGCCAATCTGGTCCTGCCACCGGAAACCGGTCACAGTGGTGCACACTATCTCTACAAACCCAGGGTCTGGGGTCCCTTGGGTTTCGCCAAGCCAATCCCGGATCAGTGTGATCAGCGACACCGCGAGCGGTTCGCCAAACCGGACGCGAAGTCCGGCGACCCCAAGCTCGACCGCCCGGTCGCGAACTGTCTGCTTGGAGACCGGGCGAACGCCTTCAGGGAGGCTGCCGGAAGGTGCAGTGGCAACGCTCCAGGCCTGCCCAAGGAGGGCACTCGAAGCCTCCACGATTCCCGAAGGCAGGTAACGGACGGCATCCGGGAGAATCAGCGAGTCGGGCGACAGGGGGACATTGCGGTCGCCGACACCGGTAACCAACTCCAGACAAGTCCCCGTGGCGCCCTCGACCTTAACGAAGGACGCAGTAACAGCCCCAGTAACCTGAGCTTTCAGTCGCCAACTAATGGTTCCTGATGCACCGGGCTTGAGCGGGGCGGGGAAATTCCGCTCGGTTCCTTGTGCGGGGTCCGCCAGATCGGCCCCGACGATGCGCAGCGCAGAGAGATCGGCGAAAGCGCCCAGGATGTCCCGCGAGCCGGAATTGAAAAGCGTGACTCCCAGGTCATACTCCTGCCCTACCCTTACGACACCCGGGTGCGTGAAACTTACGGCAAAACTCGCATCACGCACCCGAATAGCGCCGAACACCTCGCCACTCACTGTGACCGGTCCGGCGGGAAGCCCCTCGAGTATCCCTTGCAGCTTGAACCTGATGGTGTGCAGTCCTTCCTTTAGCCCTTCGACCAGGAAGGAAGCCTGCCCGGACTGCCCGGGTGCAAAGCGAGAGCCGTCATCGGCTGTCCCGCAAAGTCCATCCGGTCCCAATGAACGGAGTTCCAGCTCCTCGAGAGCTCCGCCCACCTGCAGTTCCGCGATACGGAGCGGATTGTTGAGGGGATTGGGAGCCTGGGGCAGCTCAATGCGCGCCCGGAGTCCCTGCACGATTAGCGGCGTGCCCGACGGCGCACCGTTGGCCACTATGACGAGAGCCTCGAAAAACTGGTGCAGCAAGGCGATCCGCCCGGGGAATATGATCAGCCCCGGAATACGCAGCGTGCCACCTTCAACCGCTTCGGCGCCGGAGCCGCCGCCGCCCTCCACTTCCGGCTCAAGCAGGACCGGGAGGACGTCAGGCACCGGGGGAACCTCACCGATCTTCGCTTCGGCGTGGCCTTGCCCGACCACCGGAGGTTCCCCGGGCACGAGCGGCATAGCGACGGGGATGGAAATCTTGTAAGCATCGGACTCTGTGCCAAGGGCCAGAGTGAAGTTGTAATACGAGTACGAGTCCGACGTGACGTTGATGCCCGCCGCGAGGATCTCGTCATAGCCCAACTCCCGTACCTGGACCTCTGAAACGAGCAATTGGTCAAACACCGAGAGGCTGCAGGTGTCAGGTGTCACCTCCGCTACTGTCGGCGTATTGGGGAGCCCGGCGTCGACCACGCGAAGGTTGGTGATCAGATGCGCGCCGGGAAGGGCGAGCGGGGGGACGAGCATCGGGGAGCCTATGGCGGCCTCGAGTACGACCGGCGAGGTTACCGAAGGTCCGATGAGGTCGCCGCGCACGCGGTAGTTTGGATTCAGCTGGGAAAGAAGCGCACCGGGATCCCCGTCGATACCCGCCAGACGCGTATGGATCGAGGTCGCCGTATGCCGTGGGACTGCCTGGTGCGCCGGCTCCACCTTCACCGCCAGCCCCGTTAAAACAAAGTCGGCAGTGGCCAGAACTCGCCGGCTCGGCTGAAGCTGAACATCGGATGTTTCTCCGATGACAGGGGTCAGGACTACAAGAAGGAGACAACCGGCGAGCAGCACGTCTGGGACCCAAGGTCGGCGCGCATGAGATGGCATCTGTCCGCTCCCGCCCCAGCCTGAACATCGAACAGGCTGGTTCGATCGATCGCTGTGGGAAAACGCCGCGGTCGGGCTTGAGTGATCTCAACCAAACAAAGAAGCGGGCAACACAGATCGGCTCAGTCCACGATTTCGGGGCCCCATTGCCACAAATCCGAACCGACCTAACCAAACGCCGTGATGGGAAACGCGGAAAACCAGCTCGCCCGAAAGGCAAGAAAGAGGGCGGGCGAAAAGCAGGCGCACCTTACTAAATGGGTCTGACATTTTTTCAGAGAGGAGGTATTATCCCGGAGGATCTGCGGGAATTCGTGCTCCCCGGCGACCACCGGGCTGGCGTATATGTGTCACGGCGCTGGTGCAAGCGTCTTCTCGACGGCGGATGGGGACCGGCGTCACCGTCGTCCGCTGAGGCGGCGGAAGCGTCGGGCGAGGTGGCGGGGGAGGAGCCCGGCGGCGGCGAGGAGAAGCGCGCTTCCGAGGAAGCGCCGGACATGGCGGAGACGGACGTCGCCGGAGAGCAGTGCACGGCCGATCGAGCGCAGCATGTGCGGGCTGAAGTAAAAATCGCGCGCGACGGCGTGCCTGATACGCCGTAGCGTCTTTAGCGGGTAACGGTCGGACCAGACGCGGTGTTGTTTATCCGCCGCGATGTGATAGCCCGGGTGACGGGCGATGACCTCTTCGAGGGCCGATCCGAAGTCGACGCGCAGGTAGCTCAAGGCGATGAAGTCCAGGCCCAATTCCTTGGCAAAGCGCGACATCCGCAGCATGTCGCCCGCGTCCTCGCCGATGTTCCCGACAATGAAGAACCCGCCGAGGATGAACCGGTAGCGGCGGAGCACCTCGAAAGCCTGACGGACGTTCGCGACCGTGAACCCTTTGTTGAGGACTTCAAGGCTCGCGTCGCAGGCCGATTCGAGCCCGAACATGATGAGACGGAACCCCGCGCGGTCCATCTTCGCAAGAACGTCGGGGCGACGAGCGATGTCGATGCGGGCTTCGAGCGCGAAGATCTTGCGGATGCCCTCCTTGAGTACAAGGTCGCAGATCGCCCCGACGCGGTCCATGTCGATGCAGAAGTCGTTATCGGCGATCAAGACCGCCTCGGCATCGACCTTGCGCAGTTCGGCGAGCACGGACTCGGGGGACCTCGGCTCCCAGCGGCGGCGCCGGCCGAAGTCGTCGACGTGAGAGGCGCAAAACTTGCACCGGAACGGACACCCGCGCGAGGTGAGCACCATGTCCAAGGTGAAGCCGAAGTCGATGCCCCGCGCGGCCACGCGGTAGTCGTAGCGCCTGAGCGCGCGGTTCGGATACACCGCCTCGCTGAGGGGGGCGAAGCGCCGGGGGGCGTTGCGCTGAACCTTGCCGTCTACGCGGTAAGCAATGCCTTCGATGCCGTCGAGGGACTTCGCGCGCGCCAGTTCACGGATCGTCTCCTCCCCGTCGCCCCGGACGACGACATCGACGCCGGGACAGTTCTCGAAGATCACGTCGGTGTTGACCGTGGCCCAGCGTCCGCCGACCACGGTGAAGATGCCGGGGGGGATGCGGTTGATGAGGTTGAACTCGGGGGCAACCCCGTTTGCTGCGGTCGGGCCGAGTGGCCAGTTGAGACTCACGCAAACCGTGTCGACCCCGTGGAGGAACCGCGCCAAGTCGTCGTTCTCCTCGAAACGCATGTCGACGACGGTGATCTTCTCAACGAGATCCTCGACCGCAGCCATGACGTACTCCAGCCCGATCGGCGGCGCGTAGCGCACCTCGGAGCTTCGCCCCCGGTGCGGGTAAACGGCGAGGATGGATTTCCCCAGCATGCGGGAAACGTAGCGCGAAAGCGGTCCGCGTGCAAGCGGGTTAAGGGGTCTTGGATAGCCGAAAGCGGCAAAGCGAGACCGCCATCGCCATAGATCGGAGATCAGCCCTGACTCGGGGCGTCAGGAACCCGTGCTTGATATCCCGCAGTCGGAGTCTCATAGAGCATAGAACCGGTCGGTTCGGCTTGTCATTTAAAATAGGTACGCAAAGGGGGCACGACGCGAGAGTGTTCCTTCGCTACTCGCCCAACCGTGCGATCAGTTGTTGATATCTGTCCTCTTTCTGCAGCGACTCGAATTCGGGAGTGGTTTTCAGGCGATCGCGGTCTTTGAAGCCCGCTTCGATGGCCTTTTCGAGGGTCGATAAGGCCTTTTTCTTTGAGCGGAGAGCGGCCTGGGCCCGCGCCAGGTCAAAAAGCAGGCCGGCCGTCTTCGGGCGGATTTCCGTGCAGATTTCCAATACCACGGCGGCCGGCGCATAGTCCTTGCGCTCCAAGAGGTCTCTGCCGTAATAGATCGAACCGATGTAGAAACCGTCGAGCACCCGCTGACTCAAGATCCTTTCCCGGTCGTATACGGTCCGCTCCATCTGCTTCTTCATCTGGGAGACCAGGCGCCACAGCTCGGTCGCCGCACCCCCGGTGAACTCCTCCTGCCGGTCCTCGTCCTGGCCGAGCAACGAAGCCTGCTGCGGTCTTTCGAGAATCGCACGCGCCCGCAGCAGTTCCTGCTCGCGTCGCTGCTGAGCTTGGGCGATGTCGGCCAGTTCCTTGCGCCGCTCGCGCACCTTTTTGTTCTCGGACAATGCCGTGGCCTTAACCCCGGTTTCGCCGACTTCCTTAAGGCCTGCGAAGTCGAGACTGAGTGAACGCCAGGCCAGCCACGCCTCCCAGAGCTTGCCCTCCGCTTCAAGACTGGTGGCTTGTGCCCGGCGACTCTGGAACTGCTGATCCAGGAAGGAGTCATCGCGTTTCTTGAGCCCGGATTTCATGGCCTGCAGGTCCATCCACAGAAGCGCCTCGGAGGCCAGTTCGGCCGGAGGCCAGGCGTGGCCCCCTTCGAAGGTTTCGAACCGGGCGGGCTTCCCCAGCTTGAGAAGCGTCTCGCCGTGCCGGTCGACGTACGGGTAATTAAAATCGGCCAGACCCGCCGTGCCAAAGAAAGCAAAAGGGACGTCTTTCAGGAGCTCTTCTTTGATCTCCAGGACGGAGGCGCAGATGATAGTGCCCGCGGCACCGGAGTTGGCGAGCGTCCAGGCCGGGCCGCCTCCGCCCGACATTCCGGTCGTGTAGAAGCGCCGCGGATCAAGCGCAAACCGGGCGTGTGTGTCGTCCCAGACCGCCTGGATTGCTTCCTGGATCGGCCCCCACGGCCCGTTCTTCGAGTTGTTCGATCCGACCAGGATGTAGCCGAGCTGCTCCGCCGTGTCTTTGAAGAGCTCGACCGGGACTTTTCCCCGGGCGCCCGGGTCGAAGCAGTAGAGGATGGGATGCGGGACGTCGCGCGAATAGCTCGACGGGAGAAAGACCGCATAGCTCTGGGTCGGGCGGCTGATGCAGGGGACTTTGTCGATTATCGTCCCCTTGGCCAGCTGGTCTTGAGCAAAGAGGGGAACTCCAGACAGGAGGACGGCAAGCCAGAGCGTGCGGAACATCCAGCTATTATCGTACACGACCGCGCACGAGGCGAGGCTGTTGAAGAGACCCTCATGCCCCTTGGGGCACCCGCGATCATGAAAGGGGCGAGCGGGGTGCCGCGGTCCGACAGAGCCGGAAAAAGCGTTGCGGCTCTGTAAATTGGCCCTGC